>CADBOC010000410.1 GCA_902796175.1 Oscillospiraceae bacterium
GGGTCGCCGGTGGGCTCTTTTACGTCCCGCTTCTTTTCGCCGTGCCGGGGTCTGCTGCCGTGAAGGCGCATAACGGGCGAGAATACGCCGAACTGGAACCAGCGGACGATCAGCTCGCGGAATTCCGGGCTTTTCGTATCGCCGCCGTAAAATCCGCCGATATCCGTGTTCCACCACGGGATCCCGCAAAGGGACATGTTGAGCCCGGCCTTCACCTGATCGGCAAGGCTCTGGAACGTTGAGGGGATATCGCCGCTCCACACCAGCGCGCCGAACCGCTGGCTGCCGGGGTACGCGCAGCGCGTGAGCGTTACGGGCTGCTCCACCCCGATCGAACGCATACCCTCGTACGCCATCATCGAATCATAATACGGATAGATCAGCGCGTATTCGCTGCCGCGCCCGATCGAGAACAGCAGGTTATCGAACTGTTCGGGGTGTATCTCGGGCTCCGATTCATCGAACCAGAGCGCGTCTACGCCGTTGTCAAGATAGTTCTGCTTCAGCTTGCCGAATACATATTCCCGCGTTTTCGGATTCGTAACGTCGATCTCGGCCTGCGGGCCGTAAAAGCTGAACACGCGGTCGCTGCCGCGCGCGGTGCGGATCAGCATGTTGTTTTCACGCATATAGCGGTAGTTTTCGGAATGCTCGTTTACCGTCGGCCACACCGATACCACGAGCTTTGTGCCCATCGCGTGCAGCTCATCCGCCATGGCCTTCACGTTCGGCCAGTACGCCGGATCGAAGCGGTAATCGCCCTGCTCGGTCCAGTGAAAATAATCGCAGACGATGGCGGCAAGGGGGATCCCTTCTTCTTTATAGCGTCTCGCGACGGCCAAAAGATCTTCCTGCGTTTCATAGCGCAGGCGGCTCTGCCAGAAGCCGGTGGCCCAGTGCGGCATAACCGGCGCGTGACCGGTCAGATCCGCCAAGGCGGAAGCGACCTCCTTCGGCGCGCCGCCGATCACAACGTAATCGATCTTTTTTGTCGCGCCTACGCTCCAGCGCGTGCGGTTGCGCGACAGTTCCACGTTCCCCACCGCCGGGTTGTTCCACAAAAAACCGTAGCCGAGCGAGGAATACACGAACGGAATCGTACATTTGGCGTTCACATGCCTCAGATCGAAGGAACAGCCCTTCAGATCAAAGCAGCCGCTGGCCTCGTGCCCCAGCCCGTAGAACCGTTCTTTTTCACGGCTTTCGAAGGTAACGCGCGCGGACCACGCCCCGCCCATATCGGCGTCGTAATGCCGAAAGCCGTCGTTGAACGTAAGCTCCGGCTTTTCTTCCAGGATCACATCCCCGTTTTTTCTGAACGTGACCTTGCCGTTTTCTTCGAGCTGCGCTTCCAGATCCCCGACCAGCATAAGGACGCGCCGATCCTCTTCAACAATCTCACACCGCGCCTTTTGCGGCATAAGCGTATGGTTCTCTGTAAACTCCACGCAGTCGGGGAACGCTTCGAACCGTATGGCGCCGCTGTGGCAGGGGGTAAGGCGCACAAGCTCGCCGGGCCTTGAAAACAGGATCTTATCTGCAGTAACGACCGTATTGCGCATGTTTGTTTCCTTTCTGTTCCGATTTTCGGGAACGCTTCCGCACAGGTGAGGGCGTTCGTTTCCGATAAAATGATCTTAACATGAAAAGGACAGAAAATCAATTCTGTCCTGAAAGCATAGCAACTGCGCGTTTTTCAGCAGACCGGCCCGTCAGAGCGCCCCTGATCCTCGGGCACATGAACGACAAAGTCGCCTGAAAAGCCGTGCCAGTGCAGATTCACATGTGTGCTGCCGGGCCCGACCGGATACATACGGGAGCCCACGATCTTTACGACAGATTCGTCGTAGCCGTCAAAGGTAACGCCGAACAGGATCGGGAAAGTATACCCGTCGGAATCGAAGCCCATTACCCAAAGCTGTTCACTGCCGGTCAGCGTATAGACCTGTTTATCCGCCTTTACCGTCGTCACGTTCGGGATCGGGCTTTCCTTTACGCGTATTACCTCCATATCCGCGTTCGACACGATCGACGGATCGGTCGACGGAGCGTCGGCAAGCGAAAGTGAAACGGTATGCAGCCTTGTCGACCAGTTGCCCCAACTGCCGCCCACGCCGCCGTAGGCGTATGAAAGGTAAACGGGATCGCCCGTTCCGATATGACCGTCCGCTCTGCCGGAGATCCCGCAGTTGTGGAGCTTTTTCGCGGTGTGTTCCTTTACAAATCCGCTCCGGCGGAAATGAATGCCGTCGAACGACTCCCATACCGCGACGTAGCTTTCATCCGAAAAGCGCTTTTCGGTAAACACTGCGACAAATCTGCCGAAGGCATCCACATATTTTACGTCGGCGGAATCGCCGCCATCCTTCGGGGGGATGCACTCGCCGTGGATTTGCAGCGTCGCCGGCCAGTTTTCATCCGTCGCGTCAGCCGTCGCGACCCACGTCGCCATGCCCTTTTCGTTCGCCCAGGTAAAGTAGACGTAGAGCGTATCTCCCATAAGAACAAAAGAGGGTTCGCCCGCGCCGAAGCTTTCCGGGTTATCCGTATATTCCACAAGCGGCTCAGGCATCAGTCCCCATCCGGAGCCCGTCCACTTTTCATACGGACCGTCGGGACGCCTGCTGCGGGCGACGCACACGTCGTTGTCAACGCCGCGGCTGTCCAGCGTCGTCGTGTAGCCGATATAATAGTATCCGCCGAATTTGATCACGCCGGGGTCGCAGGTCCACATATAGTCGTAACCTTCGGGGGTCGGCTTCAGGGCGATCACTTCGTTCGAGCAGGCGGTAAAACCGGGCGTGTAGCGCTTATAGCTTACAAGATCCACAAGGTCGCCGGGTCCGTTCGCGGCGCTCCAGATATCAAGGCTGCCGTCTTTGTTCAGGATCATAGAGGGACCATAGCGATATCCGCCCCTCAGCTCACGGGGCTGCCAGGTATCAAAGCCCTCGTCATCCGCACGGATCTGCAGATACTTCGTCTCATCCCCCGCTGTGGTGAGGGCGCTTTTTTCAAAATCCCCTCCTGCCGGTCTTACAGCGATAAGCTGCGCGGCAGAGAACAGGCCGACAAAAAGCGTTTTGAGAATCATCAGTAAGATTTCCATCAAGAACTCTCCTTTTCAGATATTCAACCCGGGGCTTCTCGTCAATTCCCGGAACGAAGTCAAGGGATTCAGCCGTAATACGTTTCTTTATACTTCAACAGTTCCGCCTCGTTAACGTAAGCCGAGAGCGCCCCGACCGCCGTTACGGCTTTGCCGCCCGTTATGTTGCCGAAGGCCACCGAGTCGCGCAGAGAACAGCCGTGAAACAGCCCGTAACAGAAGCCCGCCAGAAAGGCGTCGCCCGCTCCCGTGGAATCAACGTGGCGGAACGCGTCGACGGCAGGGATGAAAAACAGCCCGTTCTCA
>CADBOC010000411.1 GCA_902796175.1 Oscillospiraceae bacterium
CGGGAAAAAGAACGCGCCGGAGTACATGACCGTCGTAGTGAGAAAATAAGGGACGCAGGAAAAAATGATCCACGGCCGCGCCTTTCCCCAATGGGTGCGGGTTTTGTCGTATGCGATCCCCATCAGGGGATCGTTCAGCACGTTGTAAATGCCGATGAGGAGCAGTATGATCGTAACGTAGGCGTAATCGATATGGAGCACAGATATGAAATACAGCTTCTGATACGCTTCCACCGCCTCGGTGATTTTTCCCGCGAAGGTGCTCACCGAGGGAAAAAACAGCTCCTTGACGGTGAGCACGCGGGTGTGGAACATCTCGGCAGCAATATCTGCGCGGCTTTCAAGACGGCTCTGATGCAGCGTTGCCGCCGCACCGGATTCCGCTTCAAAGATCACGTTTGCCGCTTTGCGGCGTTTATGTTCTCTGCTCATGCTCTCACCTCCACTTGACAGGATACCTTTGTGTAACCGTCGTCGGAAACCGCTGAAATGATCGTTGTTCCCGGCGCGATCGCCGTTACGTTCCCATTTGCGTCCACCGAGGCGACGCTCCGGTTTTCGCTGGACCACGCAACGGGCTGATCCATTGCCCCAAAAGGATATGCCGCCGTTTTAAGCCGATAGGTTTCCCCCGTTTTTAATCGCAGACTGTAGCGATTCAGAATGAGCAGCTTTACGGGGTTTCTGATCACGATCTCGGCCTGATCGCTGTAGGTTTTATCTCCGTAGGTATAAGATACGGTCACGATTGCCCGCCCTTTTTGTTTTTCTGTCTTTACGTAGCCGTCCTGTGTCACAGAGCAAAGGCTCTCATCTGACGTCCTCCAGATCAGCTCCTGAACGCCCGCGTCGTCTTCGCATAAAAAAGACGCTTTGATCTTAACGGTTTTGTTCGGCGCAACGGTGATGTTTTTACCGGCTTTCAGGTCGTCCGAATCCGGCAGGGAAACGCCGTGCCAGGTCACGTCGTACACCAGCGAGTCGGTAAGCAGACAGGAGAACGGACAACCGCCGTATTGCGCGTACGGCGCGAGAAAGGTTAGCGTACCTGTGATCGTCTTTTTCGCCTCTATCCGCGCGTCTTTCAGCCGTCCGTCCGTTCTGTCCACCGTGAAAGATACTTCGGGCTGCGAGATCTGAACCTGAACGTCGTCCGTCAAATAGAAGTCGGCGCTGTTTTGCCGGATCAGCGCCGTGATATCCTGCGCGCCGGGAAAAGAATAGATCTCCGAAACGATCGGGCTGTCCTCCTGCAGCCGGACGGTGATCCGGTATTCATCCTTTTTCTTGATTTCATCATCATGGCAGTTTTCACAAAACTCGTGCATTTCATCATAGAGCGCGCCGCAGGTATCGCAGCGGTAATGGATGTATTCCGTGCTGATTTCCGCAACATCCGCAGGGGTGAACAGAAAAATCGAAAAATCCGTCTCGTTTTTCGCTGATTCCAATGTCTGCTCCGCATCTGTTCCGAAAAAATCGTATGCATGCTCCGGAAACATCCCGTTATATGCGCCCTCAATCAGGGGGATCCGCTGTTTAGCCAGTGTCCCGATCAGCGGATCGGCATTTGGAAATGAAATATCGCTGATATTGCACGCGCGGGTGATTTTGAGCTTTGCCTGTTCTTTCACCGCCAAAGCAAGGCAATCCTGCAGCAGCTTCACAACCTCCTCCGGCGTTTGCGGCTGCTCCACGGCGGCGGGATCCGGTTCGTACGCCGGCGTGATGCTTTCAACGTGCAGGATCCAAAACCCACCGAGCCCAACGCCTGTAAGAAAAAACAGCCCAAGCAGACCGACCACGACGCCGGGCAGGAGCTTTTGAAGGCTTGTTTGAATTCTTTCCGGCATTTGTTTCATGCTTCACGCCTCCTTGTCCGCAGCAAGGGAAAGCTGCGTTTCTTTTTCCTTTTTGATCTGCTCGCGCAGCAGTCTTGTTTGCGCGGTTTCCACAATCGGCTGCGGCAGATCGCTGAGCTGAATTTCCTTGCTTCGTATCTGTCGGGCGATCCTCACGCGTTCCTCGGTTCCTTCGTCGAGTTCCACGGGGATCCCGCGGCGAGTAATAAGCAGATTGACGACAAAGCATACTGCAAACGCAGCGATCACGACCGCCCATCCGAAGGATAGCTTTGCGTTGACAGGCGCTCCGGCCGTCCCGCAGCACAGCGTGCATCCGGCCTGCGCCAGCTGCAGCAATATCCCCGCCGCGCTGACTGCGCAATTTGCCTTTGCCGACCGCCTGAGATTGATAAAAGCCAATATTGTGATCAAAATGACGACGACCGCACAAAGCGCCGTCAGGGCAAAGCACAACGCCGCCCCCAGCAGCCAGCCGACGGCTTTTCCGTTTGCCTGCGTTCCCAGCATGGAGGGCAATACGAACAAAACAGAATGCCCTATGGGGTTTTCCCCGGCTGCGACAGAAGCAAACAAATTATAAATATGAAGCCGCTCGGCACCGAAGGGCAAAGGGATCCACGCCTCACCGCCGGGCAGCAGCAGTGTGAGAACGGGCAGGAATACGGTACATAACCGAATAACCGGCAGTTTTCCGCCGATAAAGGCCGCTTTCAGCGTGCGAATCAGGACCTGCGCTTTTGCCATCGACAGCTCCGATCGTTTCGCATCCGCGCGGAAACGGTCCTCGAACCCGAAAAACCGCATGTTGACCCCGCAGCCCGGACAGTTCTGGCTGATATCTGTCAGCTTCAGCTTCCGCTTGCAGTTAGGACAATGCGCCATGTTGCATCACTCCGAATCTGTTTTCTTATAGAGGAATAGTTAAGAGAGACAGATCGGAGGGCGGTTCTCCGATCCTTTATAGAAAAGAAGAAGTGTTTTTTTATCTGTATAAAAGCGGAGAACCGCCCTCCGCCAACGTGAAGCGTTTGTGCTATCTGCCGCCGGCGCGGTATACTGACGTAAAGCGGGATAAGCGCTTCCGGTCCCGCGGCATCAATCCTCGCTGCGGATCTCCCGAATTGTCTCCCGGAAGATCGTGTCGGTTTCCCCGTGCCGGACAAAAACCATGCAAGTCAGCGCAAGGATAAAGCAAACCGGGCAAAATACAAACAGCGACCAATAGTTCGGAGCGCCGTCCGCGGTGAATTTCGCCGTGACGTCAAACATCCTGCCGACAGCCACAGGGCCGAAAATCGCCGCGGACTGCGTCGCGGTATAATAGAGTCCCGTAAAAGCGCCGATACGCTCCGGTCCGCCGATCTCCAGGACCAGCGGCAGTGTGTTGATCGTCACAAACGCGATGCAGACGCCGCCGACAACGACCGCCGCGTAAAACAACGCCGTCTGCTTCGTGAGGAAGAACAGCAGGAACAGCGCCAGAATGCCGCCCCATCCGGTCATAATGGTC
>CADBOC010000412.1 GCA_902796175.1 Oscillospiraceae bacterium
ATGCTGCAGGTACGATACGCCCGTGAGCATGGCGCCCCAGTTCTCGGCGCTGACGGTGACGGTCTCGGCTCTGGCGGTGTAATCCACCGCGCCGTCCGCGAAGATGCGGTCAAAGTTCGGCGTATCGGCGTCGCGGAAGAAACGGCCCGCGCCGTCCACGCCGATGATGAATACGTGCTTGTACGCGCCGAAGGAGGCGGTATCGGAGCCCGACGCGAACGCGGGCACGATGGCGGAAGCCATCAGAAGCACGGTGAGAAGAATACAGAGTGTCTTTTTCATGATCGGATCATCCTTCTTTCATTTTTATTTCGCTTCGGCGAGCACGGCGCGGAATGCTTCACACGCCGCGTCGAACGCCGCGCGGTTCGTCGGGTATTCAAATTCCTCTTTTACGGAATCCGCGCCGCCGTTCTGCTCAAGCCCCTGAAGACCGTCGAAGACCTTCAGGTGCGGCTCGAGGGTCAGAAAGCGTTTGCCCTCTTTTTTCGAGAAGCGTTTCAGCAGCTCCGCGACGTGCCCGTCGCCCTTGCCGCAGGGCACGACGAAGCCGTCCGCCATGCGGCAGTCCTTGACGTGCATGTACTCGATATAGGGCGCGAGCTTTTCGTAGGCCGGCAGCGTCTCCACATGGCACTGGATGAAGTTCGCCGGGTCGAACACGCCGAGTATGCGCCCCTCGAAGGTCCTTAAAATATCAAGGCAGCGCGCATCGGTATCGCCGAAGATGCCCTTTTCGTTCTCATGGCAGCAGCGGATCCCGCTCTTTTGGGCCTCCTCCGCCATGCGGTCGAGGCGCTCGAAGACTTCGTCGCGGTAGACGGCGGGATCCTCCCCCTCCGGCATATAAAAGCTGAACATGCGGATGTTTTCGGTGCCGAGGATACAGGCGTTTTCCACGCACTGCTTGAATTTTTCGAAATGCGGGGCGAAACCGTCCCGGATCCCGATCTTGCCGAAGCCCGAGCCGACCGCCGAAACGCCGATCCCGGCTTCGTCCAACTGACGGCGCACGGCTTTCGCCTGCTCCGCCGTAAAATCGGAGATGTTGCCCTCATCGAGGCCGCGGGGCTCGATGTGCGTCAGGCCGTTGGCCTTCAGCGCTTCGATCTGCGAGAGAAGCCCGCCGCCCGCCTCGTCCGCGAACGCGGAAAGTACAAATTCAGCCATCGGTATCAACCCTTCAGAAGTTCTTTGTAAAGACGGATGTATTCGTTCGCGCTTCTGCCCCAGGAGAAATCGCACTCCATGGCGCGGCGGCGCAATATCGCCCAGCCCTCTTTGTCGCGGTAGCCGCCGATCGCGCGGCGGATGGCGTGCAGCATATCGTGGGCGTTGTAATCCTCGAACACGAAGCCGTTGCCCTCGCCGAGACCGGAATCCTGCACGCTGTCCTTAAGACCGCCGGTCGCGCGAACGACCGGGATGCTGCCGTAGCGCAGCGCGAACATCTGCGACAGCCCGCACGGCTCGCTCTTGCTCGGCATCAAAAAGATATCGCTGCCGCCGTAGATGCGGCTCGCGAGGGCGGGCTTGAAGGCAAGGCAGACCGCCAGCTTATCGGGATGGCGCTGCTGCACCTCCGTAAAGAAGCTCTCGTACTGCCATTCGCCGGAGCCCAGCACCACGACCTGCACATCCTCGGTATCGAGCAGCTCCTCCAGAACGCATTTTACAAGGTCGAAGCCCTTGTGCGCCACAAGGCGGCTCACGATGCCGATCACCGGCACGTCGGGCCGCTCGGGCAGGCCCATCTCCTTCTGGAGCGCGGCCTTGCATTCCGCTTTGCCTGAGACGTCTTCGGCGGAGAAATGCGCGGGGAGCGCCGGATCCGTCGCCGGGTCGTTCGAAACGGTGTCGATGCCGTTTAAGATGCCGCGCAGCTTCCAGCGGCGCTCGTTCAGGATGTGATCGAGACCGTAGGCGTACCACGGATCCAGGATCTCAGCCGCGTAGGTGGGGCTGACGGTGGTAACGGCGTTCGCGCACTCGATGGCGCCCTTCATAAAGTTGATGCAGCCGTCGTTTTCCAGGATGGAGGCGTCCTCCTCGCCGAAGCCGGCCACGTCCCCCAGCACCTCGTGGCCGTATTTGCCCTGATACTGGATGTTGTGGATCGTGAAGACCGTTTTGATGTTCTCAAAGCCCTCGCGGCGGGCGTAATAGCGGTCGTAGTAAACGGGCACAAGCGCCGTCTGCCAGTCGTTGCAGTGGATGATATCGGGGTGGAAGTCGATCGCGGGGAGGATCTCAAGCACCGCGCGGGAGAAGAAGGCGAAGCGCTCGGCGTCGTCGTAGTGGCCGTAGATGCCCTCGCGCTTGAAATAATACTGGTTGTCGATAAAATAGCAGATCACGCCGTTAAGCTTGAGCTCGAACACGCCGCAGTACTGCCGCCGCCACGCGACGGGCACGGTGATGTGCGTGATGAACTGCATCTCGTTTTTATATTTTTCGGGAATGCCCTCGTAAAGCGGCATCACGATGCGGCAGCCGATGAGACGGCGGCGGAGCGCCGCGGGCAGGCTGCCCGCCACGTCCCCAAGCCCGCCGCTGGCGATGAATGGCTTTGCTTCGCTTACCGCGTAAAGCACTTTCATAGGTAAACGTTCTCCTTTCCGATCAGATCTGGATGTTCTTGCCGATGAACACCGGGTAGGTATCCGCGCCCGAGAGCGTTTTGCCCGCGCGCAGCGACACAGCCTTATCCATGATGCAGTAATTGACCATCGCACCCGAGCCGATGAAGACGCCGGGCAGCAGGATGGAATTCTTGACGACCGCGTCCCTTTCCACGCGGCAGTTGCGGAAGAGGATGCAGTTTTCGACCTCGCCGTCGATCTGACAGCCGTCGGCGATCAGGGAATTGCGCACGTCGGAGCCGATGCCGTAGACGGCGGGCATATCCTCGTATACCTTCGTCATCACGGGCCGGTCGGCGCGGAAGAGGCTGCGGTAGTTTTCGGGCTGCAGCAGCTCGAAGTTCGCCGCAAAGTAGCTGCGCATGGAATCGAGCACGGGGCAGAAGCCCTCTACGGGGAAGGCGGCGTAATGGAGACGGTCCGCGTTCTTGATCAGGATATCCTTTTCAAAGGAGACGCCGCCCTTGTGGTACGCGGCGCGCACCAGACGCAGCAGCAGGGATTTCGCGATCAGCACGGCGGAAAGGGAGCTGCAGGCGTCGGAATCCGGCAGATCGTCGACGGAAAGCCGGGTGATATCGCCGCTCTCATCCGCGGCGACTCGCAGCACGTCGCGCAGCGCCGGGGCCGGGCCCTTGCGGGTCAAAAGCGTGACGTCCGCGCCCTTTGCCTCATGATACGCGAAGAGGGCGGTAAGATCCAGATTCGCGACGTAGGTGGTGGAGGTGAGGAAGACGTACTCCTCCCGCGAGCGCTCCAGAAAATTCGTGATGTTGTGCAGTGCGCCGATCCAGCCTGCGTTATAGTTGTTGACCGCCTCCTGATTGAAGGGCGGCAGCAGGAAAAGCCCCTCCGTTTTGCGGGAGAGATCCCACGGCTTGCCGGAGCCGATGTGGTCCATCAGCGACTGGTAGTTGTTGTCGGTAAGCACGCCTACCTTCGTCATGCCGGCGTTCACCATGTTGGAAAGCACGAAGTCGATCAGGCGGTAGCCGCCGCCGAAGGGGACGGACGCCATCGAGCGGATCCCCGTGATCTCGCTGAGCACGCCGTCGTCGGCGTTCGCGAAGATCAGGCCCAGAACGTTGTTGCCTCTCATTTGCTTTCGCCCTCCTTTACGTCGGTATCGATCATGCGGTTCGCCGCCACAACGGCGTTTTTGCCGACCGTAACGCCGCCGCCGATCACGGCTACGCCCCAGGCGGAGAGATCCCTGCAGGTCTCGGGATCCTCGCCGACGACGGCGCCTTCTTCAATGACGGCGTTCTCGGCGACCATCGCGTACTGCACGACGGCGCCCTTTTTGATCGTGGCGCCGGGCATGACGATGGAGTATTTCACGTCCGCGCCGGCCTCCACCGTCACGTTCGAGAAGATAACGGAATAATCCACGTCGCCGCCGACGAAGCAGCCGCCGGAGATCATGGAGTTCTCCACGCGCGCGTCGGCGCTGACGAAGTGCGGCGCAAGAGCGGAATTCTTGCAGTAGATGCGCCAGGCGTCGTCCGAAAGATCGATGTTCACCTTGGGGTTGAGCAGGTCGAGGTTCGCCTCCCACAGGCTTTCGATGGTGCCAACGTCCTTCCAGTAGCCGTCGAAGGCGTAGGCGAAGAGCCGCTCGCCCGCCGCGTGCATGGCCGGGATCACGTTCTTGCCGAAGTCGTTGGAGGAATCGGGGTCGTTCTCATCGGCGATCAGGTATTCGCGCAGCTTTTTCCACGTGAACATGTATACGCCCATGGAGGCCTTGTTGGATTTCGGGTTTTTCGGCTTTTCCTCAAACGCCGTGATCGCGCCGTCTTCGTTCACGAACATCAGGCCGAAGCGGCTCGCCTCCTCCCACGGCACCTCGAGCATCGCGATGGTACAGGCCGCGTTTTTCTCTTTGTGGTACTGCAGCATCTTGTTGTAATCCATCTTATAGATATGATCGCCCGAGAGCACCGCCACGTATTCGGGATCGTAGCGGTCGATGAAGTTGATGTTCTGATAAATGGCGTTGGCCGTGCCCTTATACCACTCGGTGCCCTTGATCTGCTGATAAGGCGAAAGCACGTGCACGCCGCCCTGATTGCGGTCCAGATCCCAGGGCTGGCCGTTGCCGATGTAGTCGTTGAGCTCCAGCGGCTGATACTGGGTGAGCACGCCCACCGTATAGATGCCGGAGTTGACGCAGTTGGAAAGCGGAAAATCGATGATCCTGTACTTGCCGCCGTAGGGGACCGCCGGCTTGGCAATGTTTTTCGTGAGGATCCCCAGCCTGCTGCCCTGTCCGCCGGCGAGCAGCATGGCGATGCATTCAGTTTTTGCCATACGTAACATCCTTTCGCAAAGCTATCGTCAGTTTTTATACTTGCTGTATTTCAGGTACACGCAGGAGAAGCCCGGCAGGGTGAGCTCAAAGGAGTGCTCCTTGCCGTGCATCGGCTCCTTTTTGGTGTAAATGCGCTTGTGATCGCACCGGCCGGCGCCGCCGAAGCAGGCGTCATCGGAGCACAGCAGCACGCTCAGCGAGCCGCGCTTTTCCACGCCGATGCGGTAGTTTTCACGGGTGACGGGGGTGAAATTGCAGACGGCGACGATGGTGTTGCCGTCGTAATCCTTCCGCTCGAAGGCCACCACGGAGTTGTCGTTGTCGTCGCTGACCGGCCAGCTGAAGCCCTCCCAGGAGTAGTCGATCTGCCACAGGGGGGCGTTGGCCTTGTAGACGTGGTTCAGCTTTGCCGTGAAGTCCCGCAGGCCCCGGTGGGCGTCGTAGCCCAGCAGGAACCAGTCCAGCTGGATCTTTTCGTTCCACTCGATGAACTGGCCGAACTCCTGCC
>CADBOC010000413.1 GCA_902796175.1 Oscillospiraceae bacterium
CCGTTGGTGCGTCCGGGGCGTCATAAATGCCGCCCCCTACAGGGAACCGATGGATTCGTGCCCATCGGAACACCTATGCAGATCCGATTTTGTTCGAACAACAAAAGCCCGCCGGGGGAAGCTGAAAACCTTCCCCGGCGGTTCTTTTCACTGTGCGGGCCGAGCCGTCGCTCAGGCCTCGTTTTTACGGGCGCGCACGCCGCGATGGATCGCCTTGCCGATCTCGAACACCGGTACGGTGGAGAGCGCCAGGCAGAAGGAGATCATAAAGTCGTTGAGTTCGGGTTTGAACGGGATGTTGCCGCCGTCTTCAAGCTGGAAGAACACGTTGCGCAGCGGTTCGATCACGATCGGCAGAACGGTGAGCACAGAGGTGACGACGAACGCGCCGACGAGCCACCAGTTCATGTTTTTGAACATACCCTTTGAGAAGAGCGTGCCCTGACGCGAACGCATGTTGATGGCGCAGAAGATCTCGCCGAAGTTCACGGCAAGGAAGGCCATGAACATACCCTCCAGACAGGCCTGATGGTCGGTGACGTTCGCGACGGAGAGCTTCGACATAAAATCGCCGAAGCTTGTGATCGCCATGCCGCGCGCGGCGAAGGATTCAAAGAAGCCGATGACGAAGGCCGCGATCTCGATGGCGGCAAGGTACACGCCCTGCCAGATCATATCGATGCCCGCGCCGCCGGAGAAGATGCCGTCGGTGGTCGCGCGGGGCTTGCGCTTCATGAGGTTGCCCTCCGCCTTTTCCATGCCGAGGGCGAGGCCGGGCAGCGAATCCGTTACCATGTTCACCCAAAGCAGATGGATGGGGGTCAGGATCGTAAAGTTGAAGATGGAGGCGAAGAACATGATGATGACTTCGCTCATGTTCGTGGAGAGCTGGAACTGCAGCACCTTGCAGACGTTGTCGTATATCTTGCGGCCCTCTTCCACCGCGTTTACGATGGTGGCGAAGTTGTCGTCCGCCAGAACCATATCGGCCACGCCCTTGGTGACGTCCGTGCCGGTGATGCCCATGCCGATGCCGATGTCGGCGGCTTTGATCGAGGGCGCGTCGTTCACGCCGTCGCCGGTCATGGCGGTGACCATGCCGCGGGTCTTCCACGCCTTTACGATGCGGGTCTTATGCTCGGGCTGCACGCGGGCGTAGACGGAGTATTTTACCACCTCTTCCACGAGCTGCTCGTCGGTGAATTTGTCGAGATCCGCGCCGAGGATGGCGCCGGAGGCGTCGGAGATGATGCCGAGCTCTCTGCCGATGGCGACGGCGGTATCCTTGTGGTCGCCGGTGATCATCACGGGGCGTACGCCCGCCTCGCGGCATTCCTCGATGGCGGCCTTTACCTCGGGGCGGACGGGGTCGATCATGCCGGTAAGGCCCACGAAGACGAGGTCGCGCTCCAGATGCTCCGCCTCAAAATCCGCGGGGGCGGCGGGGTAGGCGCGCATGGCCGCGGCCAGCACGCGCAGGGCATTATCCGCCATCCGTTTGTTGTCGGCGGCGATCGCCTTACGCAGCTCGTCGGTCATCGGCACGGTCTTGCCGTTCACCAGAGCGTGGGTGCAGCGGCCGATCACGACGTCCGGCGCGCCCTTGGTGTACTGCACAAAGCCGCTGCCGGCGGCGTGCACGGTACTCATCATCTTTCTGCCGGAATCGAAGGGGGCTTCGCCCACGCGGGGATATTTGGCCGAAAGATCGTTCTTGTTCAGGTGCAGGGCGTTGGCGTAGGCGACAAGCGCCGCCTCGGTGGGTTCGCCGGTCACCTTGCCCTCGCCGTCGATGTTCGCGTCGCAGCACAGCGCCATGGCGGTGGCGAGGAGCTGCTCGTTGTCGCCGTAGTGGTCGACGACCGTCATCTTGTTCTGGGTAAGCGTACCCGTTTTATCGGAGCAGATGATCTGCGTGCAGCCGAGGGTCTCTACGGCGGTCAGCTTGCGGATGAGCGCCTGCCGCTTGCTCATCGCGGTAACGCCGATGGAAAGGATGATGGTAACGACGGCGGGCAGGCCCTCCGGGATCGCCGCGACCGCGAGCGCGATGGCGGTGATAAAGGTATCAAGGCCTACGTCGAGCAGATGCGCCCAGGTGAACGCCTCGCCGGGTTTAAAGAGATTGCGCACCATGCCCACGATGAACACCAGCACGCTGATGCCGATGACGAGCTTGGTAAGGAAGCGCGAAAGCTCCGCCATTTTGATCTGCAGCGGGGTCTGCTCCTTTTCGGCGGCGCTGAGCGCGTCCGCGATCTTGCCCATCTCGGTATCCATGCCGCAGGCGACGACGATGGCCTTGCCGCGGCCGTATACCACGGTGGAGCCGTTGTACATCATGTTCTTGCGGTCGCCGAGGGCGATATCCGCCTTGGGATCGAGGCACATGAGCACGTCCACGATCTTGGTTACGGGCACGCTCTCGCCGGTGAGGGCGGCCTCCTCCACCTTCATGGAGTGGCTTTCGATGATGCGGCAGTCCGCCGGAACGGCGTCGCCGGCCTCAAACACCAGCACGTCGCCGACGACGAGATCCTCGCTCTTAACGGTGACGACCTTTCCGTCGCGCAGCACGTGGGAGGTGGCGGCGGTCATCTGCATGAGCGCCTCCATGGCGGCCTCCGCCTTGCTCTCCTGCACCAGACTCATGATGGTGTTGATGATGACCACCACCAGAATGATCAGCACGTCCGCGAATTCCTTGAGCTCAATGGGCTCCCCCTTGCTGATGGGCCCCGCCACGGCGACGACAGCCTGAATGAGAGCCGCCACCAGCAGCATGATGATCATGGGATCGGCCAGCGCGCCGATCAGTTTTTTGAAGAGACTCTCTTTTTCGGCCTCTTTCAGCTTGTTCTTGCCGTTCGCCTCGAGCCGCTTTGCCGCCTCGGCGGAACTCAGACCGTTCTCGCCGCTGCCGGCCTCGGTATAGACCTTCTCAAGCGGTTCCAGATAGTGCTTCATGCTCGCTTCATCCTTTCTTTGTAAAAAAAGACCTCTGACAGAACGCAAAACGCTCTGTCAAAGGTCTTGCTTCCGAACCGGGTGTTTGCCAGGCGGACCCCCGCCGAGTGTTGACAAACAGCTGAGATCCGCACGGGATCTCTAAGCTACTCCCCTTTAACGGAATTATATTACCATAATTGCAGGGAGTTGTCAAGATGAATTCACAAAACCGGATCTGCGGAGGCGGAACCTCTGCAAAAAAAAGTTATAAAAGACGAAAGATGAAAGATGAAATCGGGCGCTCAGCGCGGCGTTTTAAAGTTAGAAGTTAGAAGTTAGAAGTTAGAAATGTCGGAAACGCTTCGCGTTTTGATCTTATAAAATGGGTACGGGCGAAGCGAAGTCCTCACTTCTCACTTCTCACTTCTCATTCGCGTCCGCGGCCGCGGACGCGGTTTCCCCGA
>CADBOC010000414.1 GCA_902796175.1 Oscillospiraceae bacterium
ATGATCGAAGGCGACGCCAACGGCCGCGGCTTCCAGTATCCGATCCCGACCTATTCCATCACCCGCGATTTTGACTGGAGCCCCACCGAGAACAACCGCCTGCTGTTCGAGCTGACCGCGAAATACGGAACGCCGTATTTCTCCAACTACGTGAATTCCGATATGGAGCCCAGCGACGTGCGCAGCATGTGCTGCCGTCTGCGTCTTGACCTGCGCGAGCTGCGCAAGAAATCGGGCGGCTTCTTCGGCAGCGGCGAATCCACCGGCAGCATCGGCGTTGTTACCATCAATATGCCGCGCATCGGCTACCTTGCCGAGAACGAGGCGGACTTCTTCCGCCGCCTGGACCGGATGATGGATATCGCGGCGCGCTCTCTGAAGGTAAAGCGCACCGAGATCACCAAGCTGCTGGACGAGGGGCTCTATCCCTATACCAAACGCTATCTCGGCACCTTCAACAACCATTTTTCCACCATCGGCCTTGTGGGCATGAACGAGGCGTGTCTCAACGCGAAGTGGCTGCGCAAGGATATGACCACGCGCGAAGCGCAGGCGTTTACGATCAGGGTGCTCAACCACATGCGCGAGCGGCTCTCCGATTATCAGGAGATGTACGGCGACCTCTATAATCTTGAGGCGACGCCCGCCGAATCCACCGCGTACCGTCTTGCGAAGCACGACGTGGCGCGTTACCCTGACATCATCACGGCGGCAGGCGACTGCGGCACGCCGTATTATACGAATTCCTCCCACCTGCCCGTGGGGTACACGGAGGATGTGTTTACGGCGCTCGACATCCAGGATGAGCTGCAGACGCTCTATACCTCCGGCACGGTCTTCCACGCCTTCCTCGGTGAAAAGCTCAGCGACTGGCAGGCCGCCGCAACGCTGGTTCGCAAGATCAGCGAGAACTACAGACTGCCGTATTACACCCTTTCGCCCACCTACTCCGTATGCCGTCAGCACGGCTATATCACGGGCGAGGTATATAAATGCCCGAAGTGCGGCGAGGGGACGGAGGTATATTCCCGCATCACCGGGTATTACCGTCCGGTGCAGCACTGGAACGACGGCAAGACCCAGGAGTTCCATGACAGAAGGGTGTATAACATCGGCGCGTCCGTTCTGACGCACTCCGGTCCCGTATGCTGCGGCGCGGAGCCTCTGCTCGGCGTTGATCCGCTCGCCGAACCCGTGAACGCCGTGACCGGTACAAACACGTCCGCTCCCGCGGCGATCCTTTACGCGACCGAGACCTGCCCCAACTGCAAGCTCGCCGCGAGCTGGCTCGAAAAGGCGGGGATCCCGTTCGAAAAACGCTTTGTCTCGGAGCACACGGATGAGGCGAAGGCGCTCGGCCTGAGCCAGGCCCCTTCTCTTGTGGTGGAAGAAAACGGGGAACAGAGCGTGATTGCCGGCATCGCCGCCATCAAACGCTACATGGACGCGAACAAATGAAACTGACGGATCCGGCGCTCGTCGATCTGATCCGGGCAAAGCACGCGCAGGAGCAGGATCTGCTCCTGATGCGTGCCTTGCCGTTTCTGCCCGACGACGCGCTTACCCTTGCCGGCCGGCTGTGCGAGCGTCTGCTGGTTTTGCTGCCCGGCGCGTTTTATCCCCTGCGGCAGATCCCAAGTGGGCTTTGTCTGCAGGAAAATTCCGATTTTCCCGACTGCATGCCGCCCGGAACGTCGGTGTGCTGGGCGGATATCCGCCTTTTGAAGCAGGAGCGTTTCCGCCTGTTTTTGCGGCGCAGCGCGTTCTATGAGTGGATCCTGCCCTTCGCGGACTGCGCCGAACCGGCGGAGCCCGGATATCTCGGCAGCTATACGCTGCCGGACGAGCTGCGGACGGAGCTCTCGCCCTCGACCGGGATCACGGCGCTGTTTTCGCATAGACCCTCTGAGCGGCTGACGGAAGCCTGCTTTGACATGCGGCGGACGATCGTTCTCGATTCGGGCGGGGGCGCCGAAGCGCAGAGCCTGTTGGCCGAAACGGAAAAGGAACGGCTTTATGTGCTCGGGCGGCTGTGCACGAAACGGATGCTCGCGCGCACGGCCGTGGTCTTTCCGACGCGCAGACATGCGGAGCTTTTTGCCGCCCGTTTTCCCGACGGCGGCGCAAGTCTTGTGCACGGCGGAAGGAGCCGGGAAGAAAACCTGGCCGCGCTTGCGCTTTTTTCGGAGGGACGTACGACGGTGCTGGCCGCGACGAAGCACGTTTTGCCCTCCGCGGGATTCGTGGACGCCGACGCTGTCCTGTATGCCGGCGTTCCCATGTCTCCCGCGTTTCTCTCCCGCTGCGGGGCGCTCAGCGCCGGGGTTCCGTGTCTGTGCGTTTACACGGCGCAGGATCCCGCACTGAACGAAGGGCTTGCGCGTTCGTGCGCCGCGTCTCTCGGTTTTCCCGTCGGCAGGTTTACCGCGCGGCGGAATCGAATGCAGGCCGAGGTGATCGGCATGCTGGATCTGAATATGTAAATCTGAAAAGGCGGAAAAAAATGTTTGTACGTTTTTTTTCTTGCCTTTTTTATTTTTCTGTTGTATACTGATAATGAAAAATTCTCTTTTTACAGGAGGGATCCTATGAAAAACAAGCTGCATAAGCTGCTTTCCGTTTTGCTTGTGCTCAGTTTGCTGACCGGCGCCGCCCCGTGGGCGCTGTTCCCCGGGGCAGGTACGGAAACCGCGCTCGCCGCTTCCGCGGCGCCTGCGGCGCCCGGCGGGTTTACCGCCGAGACTGCCCCCGGCAAACGCGTCATTCTGAAATGGAACGCATCCGAAAACGCATCGGGCTATACCGTTTACCGGTATATGTCCAAAACAAAATCGTATGAACCGATCGGGGAAACGACCGCCCTGACGTATACGGATATCGCCCCGTCGAATCTGTATACCTATTATTACAGGGTCTCCGCGTTTTCCGAAACGAACGGAACAAAGACGAACGGTTCCAAAACCGTATCGATCGGCGTGAAGCCCATCGGCGGTCCTGTGGTGCCGCAGAACGTAAAAGCGGCCTCTACCGGCACAAAAGAGATCACATTGAGCTGGGACGCCGATTCAGACGCGGATGAATTTATTGTTTACAGATACGCGTCGAAGAGCAAGACCTACGCGGAGCTCGCGAGAACGGCAGACGCTTCGTATACGGATCATCTCCCGGCCGCCGGGTATAACTATTATTACAAGGTTGCGGCAGTCGGCCAGGTGAACGGCGAGACCGAGACCACGGCAAAGAGCGTTCCTGTCAACGCGTATTCTTATCCGGGCCCCGCCGCGCCGGAAGACCTTACCGCGACGGCGGACGGCCTTACCGCGACGCTTCGCTGGAGCGCCGTTGAGGGCGCCGCGCGCTACGTTGTATACCGCGCCGGCGCAGACGGCGCGCTGACGGAGATCGGCGAGACCGACGGCACGCAGTATGCCGATACCGTGACCGCGGGCGGC
>CADBOC010000415.1 GCA_902796175.1 Oscillospiraceae bacterium
CATATTTGTCGGAAAACTGACGTCCTGCGTAAAGTCGTTCGCGCGGCTCCATTCCACAAATACCCAGCTTTCCAGCTTTTCAAGCAGTCCGAACTCGTTTTCAAAGCGGGTGAAATATTCCGCGAGAGCGAGCAGCTTCGGTTTCGCCCATTCTACGGTATCCTGTCTTCCCGTCCGCTCCCGGTATTCCCTGAGCTGGAGCACGAACCACATCGCCCAGTTCGGGATAAAGGCGCCGTCCGGGTGGTCGGCGGGCCAGCACATCGGCAGCATGCCGTCCGGCAGGGGACCGTAGCTCTCCGCCATCAGAAAGTTTTCGATGAACGCGGTCTCAACGGCCGACGCCCCGGTGAGCGTATATTCGCTGCGGGCGGTGAAAAAGCTGTCGCACAGCCACCCGGCCCGCTCGCGTGAGGGACAGTCCATAAAGATATCCGTCGCGTTCTGGCAGAAGGTCTCTGCCGCCGCGTCGTAGATCTTCTGCAGATCCGCGTCGGGCAGGTCAGTCAGCCGGCGGGTGAGAAGCGCGTCCGGGAAACGCTCGGCGTACTGCGACACGTTCGTGACGAGCGCCGGCGCGTAGAACGAGATCACCTGTATGTACCGCCAGGTGTAGGGCTCAAAGCTGACAAGCTCATAGGTCCTGCCCCCCTGCAGTACCCAGCGCAGCACGTTCGCGCAGCCCCCGAAGCCGGGCGCCGGCACGCCGCCCTCTTCGATCGTTTCGGTGAACACGGCGACGATCACCGTATCCTGCTCCGCCGTCAGGTTCAGGCGAAGATAACCCGTTGTGTCCACGCCCATGTCGTAGACCGCAAAGCAGTTCGCGCCGAGCTTCACGGGCTCCGTCGCGAAGCGCTCCGTCTCCAGGATCTGCGACTGGTAGCCCCGCACGTCGTCTACCGCGCTGTATTCCAGCTCCTGCTCCGGAAAGCCCTTGATGAATCTGCCGTCCACGTCGTCGAGCGAACGGTCGTGATACTTTTCGCCGCCGCCGGGGCGGGGCAGCATGATCCCGCGGGAGACGACGGCCGAAGCGCGCCGCTCTTCGTGCGAGGGGGCCGGCGTATCGCTTTCAATAAATGCTTTCGGCGCGGTCGGAACAAGCGGGATCCCCTTTACGGCATAGTCGGGGCGCGTCATAAACAGATCCCATAGCGCGTCGCAGATGTAGCTCTCGGTGAACGGGCGCTGAAAGCTGAAGCGCTGCACCTTTTTCTGCCGGTGAACATACTCCTCCGCCGTAAAGGGACGGTCGGATCCCGTCGCGAAAAGCGTTTCTCCGTTCGAAACGATCTCGGCGCAGATGAACGAGGGCTGGTCCGTCAGATAGAAGCTGTTCACGTTCCCGCCGCAGGCGACGAGGCAGATCAGATTCTCTTCACCGGTGAGCCACGGCGTGAGATCGTATTCCCGTACGCGAAAGAACCCGTGCGGGGCCCGCGCCGGGCCGGCGGCCCTGAACGAGCCGTTGACAAAGAGCTGATACCGGGCGTGCGAGGTGATCCTGAGCGTTGCGGGCGTCCCGCCCGGGCAGACGGCGCGAAGCCGCAGAGAGTGGTTCATCTCAAGTTCTTTGCCGGTCTGCCAGACGGGCGAGGCGGAAAGAAAACACGCTTCCTTCATAAATGCATTCCTCCAAGCGTATAATTAAAAAATATTATACAGGTTTTCTCACGCAATTGCAACAGCAAAAAGGCAGCGGGGGGCCTGTCTGCGGTTTTTTTGCTGACGAACCATCCGCAAAAAAGAGAATTATAGTATTATAATTAATTTATACTTGATTTCCGTGCGGCGGTTGTGTATACTGTTAAAGGTCTTTTTATGCCCTCCGGCGTATAGTGTACGCCGCGGGGAACAAAAACGGAGGAAAAAGGATGGAAAACGACGCGAAAAAGCGAAAGGCTGCGGCGGCGGTCGCGCTGCTCGAAGAGCTGTATCCCGAGGCCGTCTGTTCGCTTGAGGCGGACGATCCCTTCCGTCTGCTGATCGCGACGCGCCTTTCCGCCCAGTGTACGGACGCCCGCGTCAATCTGGTTACGCCGGCGCTGTTCGCTCGGTTTCCGGGGCCGGAGGCGCTGGGGCAGGCGGAGGTCGGGGAAGTGGAGGAGCTGATCCGTTCCTGCGGTTTTTATCACCAGAAGGCGCGCGACATCATCGGCGCCGCAAAGCGGATCGCCGGGGAGTTCGGCGGCAGGGTGCCGGATGAGATCGACGTGCTGATCACGCTCCCCGGCGTCGGCAGAAAAACCGCGAACCTGATCGTAGGGGACGTGTACGGCAAGCCCGCCGTTGTCGCGGATACGCACCTGATACGCATATCGAACCGTCTGGGGCTTGTCTCCACCAAAGATCCTCTGAAGGTCGAAACGCTTCTCAGAGGGCTCCTGGACCCCGTTAAAAGCAACGATTTCTGTCACCGCTGCGTGATGCACGGCCGCGCCGTATGCGACGCGAGAAGACCCCGCTGCGAGGGCTGCGCGCTCTCGGGGATCTGCGACCACGCGGCTGGAGCGGCCGATACAGAGAAAAAGAAAGGATGATAGACCGATGTCTCTTCTTAAGAAAATATTCGGAGATTATTCCAAAAAAGAACTCAAACGAAACCAGAAGCTGGTGGACCAGGTCCTCGCGCTCGAGGATACCTACGCGGCGCTGACCGATGAGGAGCTCAAGGCCAAAACGCCCGAGTTCCAGGCGAAGATCCGCGAGGCGCGGGAAGCCGGGCGGAACACGGAGGACGTGCTGCTCGAGATCCTGCCCGACGCCTTTGCCGCCTGCCGCGAGGCCGCGTGGCGCGTGCTGCACATGAAGCACTTCCCCGTGCAGGTCGCCGGCGGTATCGTGCTGCACCAGGGCCGTATCGCCGAGATGAAGACCGGCGAAGGCAAAACGCTCGTCGCGACGCTGCCGGCCTACCTCAACGCCCTCACGGGGGACGGCGTGCACATCGTAACGGTAAACGATTATCTGGCCCGCCGCGACAGCGAATGGATGGGAAAGATCTTCCGCTTCATGGGGCTTTCCGTCGGTCTGATCGTGCACTCCAAAGACAACGCGGAGCGCAAGGAGGCCTACGCCGCCGATATCACCTACGGAACCAACAACGAGATGGGCTTCGACTATCTGCGCGACAACATGGTGATCTACAAAGAACAGCGCGTGCAGCGCGGCCATGCCTTCGCCGTGGTGGACGAGGTGGATTCCATCCTGATCGACGAGGCGCGCACGCCCCTCATCATCTCCGGCCAGGGCGACAAATCGAGCGACCTGTATAAGCTTGCGGATGATTTCGCGAAGCGTCTGAAGGTACAGCGCATCACCGAGATGGACGCGAAAAAGGAGCTTGAGGAGTTCATCGAGCCCGATACGGATTACGTGGTCGATGAAAAGGCAAAAACGGCGACGCTTACCAAAAACGGCATCGCGAAAGCGGAAGAGTACTTCGGTATCGAGAATCTGATGGACGCCGAAAACCTGACTGTCGCGCATCACATCAACCAGGCCATCAAGGCGCGCGGCGTAATGAAGCGCGACATCGATTACGTGGTGAAGGACGGCGAGGTGCTCATCGTCGACGAATTCACGGGCCGCATCATGCTGGGCCGCCGCTACAACGAAGGCCTGCATCAGGCGATCGAAGCAAAAGAAGGCGTGAACGTTCGGCAGGAGTCGAAGACCCTCGCCACGATCACCTTCCAGAACTACTTCCGTCTTTATAAAAAACTCTCCGGCATGACCGGCACCGCCATGACAGAGAGCGAGGAATTTCAGGAGATCTACGGCCTTGACGTGGTCGAGATCCCGACCAACAAGCCCATGATCCGCAAGGATTACGACGACGTGATGTACCGCACAGAGAGGGCGAAGTTCAACGCCATCATCGAGCAGGTAAAAGCCTGTCACGAAAAGGGGCAGCCCGTGCTGGTCGGTACCGTGAGCATCGAAAAGAGCGAGCAGCTCTCCGCCGCGCTGCGCCGCGCCGGCATCAAACACGAGGTCCTCAACGCCAAGCAGCATGAGCGCGAGGCGGAGATCGTGGCGCAGGCGGGCAAGTTCGGCGCAGTTACCATTGCCACCAACATGGCCGGCCGCGGCACCGATATCATACTCGGCGGCAACGCGGAATATATGGCGAAGGCAGAGATGCGCCGGCAGGGCGTTGAGGATGCGCTCATCAACGAAGCCACCGGCCATTCCGAGACCGACGACGAGGCGATCCTGGAGGCGCGCCGGCAGTTCGCGGAGCTTGAGGCCCGGTATAAAGAACAGCTAAGCGCAGAGGCCGATCAGGTGCGCGCCGCGGGCGGTCTCTTCATCATCGGCACGGTGCGGCATGAATCCCGCCGGATCGACAACCAGCTGCGCGGCCGTTCCGGCCGGCAGGGCGACCCCGGCGAGAGCCGCTTCTACCTCTCCGCCGAAGACGATCTGATGCGTCTGTTCGCGGGCGACCGCTTCCAGCGGCTCCTCGATACCTTTAAAATGGACGAAGACGTCGCGATCGAGGCGAAGCTCTTCTCGAGCTCCGTAGAGATGGCGCAAAAGCGCGTGGAATCCAACAACTTCGCGATCCGCAAAAACGTGCTCGAGTACGACAACGTGATGAATCAGCAGCGGGAGCTGATCTACCGTCAGCGGAATATGGTGCTCGACGGCGTGGATATGGACGCGACCATCCGCAAAATGATCACAGGCTGCATCGCCGCCGACGTGTCGTTCTTCTGTCCCACTGACGACCGCGAAAACTGGAACATTGCCGGGCTCGAGAGCAAGTACCGCTGGCTGCTCGGCGAACACGGGCTGCCGCACGACGAAACAAACATCGCTGAATATATGACCTCGCTTGCGATGGGGATTCTGGACGCAAAGACCGCCGAATACGGCAGAGAACTGATGACGCAGCTCGAGCATAAGATCCTCATCCGCAACGTAGACGTCCACTGGATGGACCACATCGACGCGATGGATCAGCTCAAGCGCGGCATCGGCCTCAAAGCCTACGCGCAGCACGATCCCGTCGTCGCCTACCGGCAGGAGGGCTCCGAGATGTTCGACGAGATGAACGAAGCCATCCGCGAGGGCACCATGCAGATGCTGCTCACCGCCGTCATCCGCAGCGATGAGGACGTAAAACGCAAACAGACCGTAAAAGTGACGGCCGTCTCCGGCGGTTCCACAGACGGCAGCGAAAAGAAAAAGCCCGTGAAAAAAGGCGCAAAGATCGGCCGTAACGACCCCTGCCCCTGCGGCAGCGGCAAAAAATATAAATATTGCTGCGGAAGGAATGCTACATGATAAACCGTTCTGCTTATCTGACCGGGGCGGAGAACGGTCCCCCCGCCGGGAACGGAAATCCCGTTTATAACCGCCCCTCGCCGTATGCCGCGCCGCCCCCCGGCCGGCCATTGGCGCGGGCTGCTTCGCCGGACCGGCTCCTGTTCCGGGCGGGCCTTTTCATCGGTTTCGCGCTGCTGGGCTATCTGCTCATGCAAAGGCTTTTTATCTTTTTCCTCACCCGTTTCGAGACGCTGCACGCGTTTTATCTCTCGTCGCCTGAGGCGGAATGTCTGTTCAACGCGGCGTATACGTTCTTCTGCGTCGGGCTTCCGTTCCTGATCGTCCGCCTGATGCTCAGACGAATGCCGGAGCTCGATTCCCAGACGCCGCTCGGCGGCGTTTACGACGGGCAGCGCGCGATCCTTGTGATCTTTGCGGCGCTCGGCGTTTGCTTTGCCGCCAACATCGCGGCGAACGCCTTTGCCGTTTTTATGGAAAACGTCGGGCTCGGGCTCGAATCCTACCGCCAGGCGCTGGAGGGGGACCGCACGCCCGATTCCGCCGCCGGGCTGCTGCTGTACTTTGCTCAGGGGGCGCTCATTCCCGCCATGATCGAGGAATTTGCCTTCCGCGGCGTGGTAATGCAGACGCTGCGCCGGTTCGGCGACTGGTTCGCTGTGCTTGTGTCGGCGCTGCTGTTCGCGCTGATGCACGGCAATCTCACTCAGGTCCCCTTTGCGCTGATCGCCGGAGCCGCGCTCGGGTATACGGCTGTGGCGACCGGTTCACTGTGGCCGGGGATCTGCGTCCATTTTCTCAACAATCTGTTCGCGCTGGTGTCAACGCTCGCGACGAATCGGCTCAATGCCGCCGCCGCCTCGATGCTGACCTCCGTCTGCCTGTACGGCTTTATCGCGATCGGTGTGCTTGCCGCTGTTTTTTACGGCGTCAGGTGCCCGGCGTGGCGCCGTCTGCGGCCGGGAACAGCGATCCCGGTCAAAAGAAACCGGTTCTTTCTTGCGCCGACCGTACTGATCGCGATCGTTCTGATGACGCTGATCACGCTCTCCGATATCCGTTCTTTCAGCGGACTGCTGCCTTTCTGAAGCGATATGGATCAGCTCATCACATCCCGGAGCAATCCGAAGATCGCCGCGGCCGCAAAGCTGCTGCGTCCCGCCGAAAGCCGGGCGCAGGGAAAGCTGCTGCTGGAAGGCGCAAGGCTCTGCGCGGACGCAGCCGAAAACGGCGCCGTCATCGAACAGTGCTTTTACACGTCCGACGCTCAGACAAAATTCGCGGACCGTCTTTCCCTGCTGAAAAGCATGGCGGCAGAGTCCTTTGAGATATCCCGGCCCGTTGCCGAACGGCTTTCGGATACCGCGGGTACGCAGGGGGTCTACTGCGTCTGCCGCCGGCCTCAGCCGGCCGGGCTGCCGAAAGACGGGGTGATCGTGATCACCGACTGCCTGCAGAATCCCGAGAACCTCGGCGCGATCGCACGCACGGCGGAGGCGTTCGGAGCCGCGGGGCTCGTCGCTGCCGGCGGCGCGGATCCCTTTTCGCCGAAAGCCCTGCGCGCCTCCATGGGAGCGCTGCTGCGGCTGCCCGTTACGCAGACCGACGACGCTGCAGAGACTGTCAGAGAGCTGCGGGCGCGGGGGATCCCGGTATTCGCCGCCGCGCTCGGGAGAAACGCCGAGGATCCCAGAAACCTGCCCCGCGGCAGGGCCGCGGTCGTGATCGGCAACGAGGGAAGCGGCGTTTCCGCCGGCGTGATCGGGGCGAGCACGGCGTGCGTTACCATCCCCATGACCGGCCTCGCAGAGTCTCTCAACGCGGCGGCGGCCGCCGCGGTTCTGCTTTGGGAGCTGTTAAAAGATACCATGCCGCCCCCCGGCGGCAGCCTTGCGGGTGATTGATACGGATACATTACGAAACTGGCTCAGATTTTATCTCGCGATGGGGACCTCGGCGACCGCTTCGTCGCTGATACGCGAATACGGCGCGCCCTCAAATGTTCTCGC
>CADBOC010000416.1 GCA_902796175.1 Oscillospiraceae bacterium
ACCTCCGCTTTGGTGAGCTTCGGCGTGCAGGGCACTTCGCCGCGGCAGAAATCGGCGTGCGTCGTGCCGTATGCCGGGATCGGGAGCCCCGCCTGCGCGAAGGCGACGGCGTATTCGGAATGCGTGTGCACGACGCCCCCCACTGAAGGGAAGGCCCTGAGCAGCACGGCGTGGGTCGGCGTGTCGGAGGAGGGATTGAGCGCCCCTTCCACCTTGTTTCCGTCCAGATCCACGATCACCATCTGTTCGGGCCGCAGCGTTTCGTAGGGAACGCCCGAGGGCTTGATGGCAAAAACGCCCCTTTCGCGGTCGCAGGCGGAGGCGTTGCCCCAGGTAAAGGGGGCTACGCCCTGCCTGTGTAAAAACATATTGGCTTCGTAGGCCTCCTGTTTGAGCGCTTCAAACATCGTCAGCCCTCCTGTACGCTCTTTTTTAGCGCTTTGAGCCGTTTCATTACGTCGTTCGCTCCCCTTCCGAAATAATCATGCAGGATTTTATACTCCGCAAAGAGCCGGTCGTAGACGGCGGCGCGGTCCTCATCCGGCAGATACACGGTATCCATAACCTTGCCGAGCTTTTCGGCGGCTTCCAGCACGCTGTCAAATCCGCCGTTTTCCTTCCCCGCCGCGACGGCGCCGAAGATCGCGGAGCCCAGCGCCCCGCCCTGATCGCTGCCGGCGATCTTTACGGGCAGGCCGATGACGTCCGCGTAGATCTGCATCGTCATCGGGTCTTTTTTCGCGATCCCGCCGGCGGCGTAGAACTCGTTTACTTCCACGCCGTATTCCCGGAACGTCTCGATGATCATGCGCGTGCCGTAGGCGGTCGCCTCGATCAGCGCGCGGTAGATCTCTTCCGGCTTTGTGAGCAGTGTCATGCCGAGCATCATGCCGGTCAGATCCACATCCACCAGGCAGGAGCGGTTCCCGTTCCACCAGTCGAGGGCCACAAGACCGCTCTCGCCCGGTTTCAGCCGCTCGGCTTTTTCGCGGAGATATTTATGGATATTCTTGCCCTCGGCGGCGGCAGCATCGCGATAGGAGGCCGGCAGGCAGTTTTCAATAAACCATGCGAAGTGATCGCCCACACAGCTCTGCCCTGCTTCATAGCCGAAGAAACCGGGCAGAATGCCGTCCTCCACCACGCCGCATATGCCCTTTACCTGTTTTTCCTCTGCGCCGAGCAGCATATGGCAGGTGGAGGTCCCCATGATCGCGAGCATCTTTCCTGTTTCGGCGATGCCGACCGCGGGCACGAAAACGTGGGCGTCGATCATGGCGACGGCGACTGCCGTACCGGCGCAAAGGCCCGTCCACCGGGCGGCCTTCTCACATAAGGGCCCGGCGCACTCGCCGGCCGGTGTGATCGTCTGACCGAGCTTTTCCGCCGCCAGGTTTTCGAGACGGGGATCGAGGGCGGCGAAGAATTCCTTTGAAGGGTAGCCGGTTTTTTTGTTCCAGATCTCTTTGTAGCCTGCGCAGCAGGCGGAACGGCTCTCTTTGCCCGTTAAGAACCATACGATCCAGTCTGCGGCCTCCACGAAGCGGTCGGCGGCTTCATAGATCGCCGGGGCCTCCTCCAGCACCTGCCAGATCTTCGGCACAGCCCATTCCGAAGAGATCTTGCCTCCGTAGTTGTTGAGCCAGGGCTCGTTTCTCTCTTCCGCTATGCGGTTCAGGCGGTTCGCCTGGTCCTGCGCCGCGTGATGTTTCCAGAGCTTGACGTAGGCGTGGGGTTCGTCTTCATACGCAGGCAGAAAACAAAGCGGCGTACCGTCCGCCTTTACGGGCAGCAGCGTGCAGGCCGTGAAATCGACGCCGATCCCGGTCACGTCCGCCGGGCTGACGCCGCTTTGACGCAGGACCTCGGGCACTGTGATCTTCAGCACGTCGAGGTAATCCTGCGGGTGCTGCAGCGCCCAGTCGACGCCGAGCTTTTTTCCGGAGGGCAGACGCTCGTCCATAACGGCATGGGGATATTCGTATACAGCGGAGGCGAGCTCCTCGCCGGTGTCGTTGTTCACAAGCAGCGTTCTGCCCGAAAGCGTGCCGTAATCGACGCCGATGGAATATTTTGCCATATCTTTTTTTGTCGGAGCCGCCCCTCGGGCGCCCGACGCTCCTTTCTGATGTTGATCCGCTCCGATCGCGGAGCTGGGCAGGTGGCGTTGTTGTCAAAGCCGGTCGACGGAACCGGGCAGCCTCGCTTTTACAAGGGCGGTCTTGTAAACGTGATAGATCACATAGCCGGAGCGGGCCGCGGGGGGTTTTTTGATGTGGCGCGCCTCGGTGTAATCGACCTCGGCCGAACCGGCGGCGCGTACGGATGAATGCCAGGCTGCGATCGACGCGGCGGTCTCCATATCCTGCTCCGACGGCTTTGCGTCGCCGCACTGCAGGATCACGTGGGAACCGGGCGCGCCCTTTACGTGGAACCAGTAATCCGTCTTTTTCGCTTTTTTGAAGGTGATCAGTTCGTTCTGCAGGTTGTTTCTGCCGACGAGTACCGTGAAGCCGCCGGGGGTCTGATACGTGAGAGGCGGAACGGTGCTGCGTTTTTTATTCTGCGTACCGGTCTTGCTGCGAAGAAAGCCGTTGATCGAAAGCTCGGCGCGTATCTCAGACAGCTCGCCGAAGGTCTCGGCGTTTTCAAGGGCAAAGCGGACGGTCTTCAGATATTCGAGATCCGCCTCCCCCTTTTCGATCTGCTCGGCGACGATCTTTTTCGCGGTCTGCGCTTTGCGGTATTCCTTGAAATACCGCTGTGCGTTGAGCGCGGGGCTGAGCTCCGGCTTTGCGGGGATTCTGAGAAGCGCGCCGTTGTCGTAGTAATCCTCTACCTCATAAACCGAAACGCCCTTCGGCAGGCGGTAGATGTTTGCGTTGATCAGCTCGGCGAAGCGGCGCTTTTTTTCCATTTCCTCCGGGCTTTGCAGCTCCTCCCGCTGCGCGGATATTTTACGGGAGGTGCGCTCGATCAGCGTATCGACGGTGCGGAACAGATCCGCCGCTTTTGCCCTGGCGCGCACGTGCTTTTCGCGCTCGGAAAAAAGGAGCTCAAGCATCTGGGAATAGGATTGGGCGGAACGCACCGTTCCCGCCGCCACAAGATGCGTCAGCGGCAGAAACGAGAACGCCAGCGGCTCGCCGTTCTCTCCCGTTATATAGCTTGGCGCGCCGCCGCTGCGCAAAGCTTCGGCGATCCCGGCAAGCTCCCCCCGCAGCCGCTCGAAAACGGCGGGAGAAAGAGAATCTACGGGCGCGTCCCCGAGCAGTACGCGGTAGGCGATCTCTTTTCCGAGCAGCGGCGAGCAGCCGCTTACGGTCTTCACAAGCGCGCCGCTCAGCATTTCGCCGCTTCTGAGCGAAACTTCGCGAACGATCTCCTCCGGCGGGGTATCGGGGAGCAGGCGTTTTTTCTGCGGGGGCGGATAGACGTAGGTCTTTTTCGGAAGGATCTCGCGGTAGGAGGACAGACGCGAATCCACACGCTTGAGCGCGTCTATGATCACGCCGTTTCCGTCGAGCAGGATACAGTTGGCGTTCTGCCCCATGAGCTCCGCCGCGAGGGTATAAGAGACCCGGTCGCCGAGCTCGTTCGTACCGCTGAGGTCAAAAAAGAGCAGTCTGTCGTTTTCGTGCTGCCGAACCCCCGTGATCACGGCGCCTGCAAGCAGCTTTCTCAGAAGCATGCAAAGCATGGGCGGGGAGGCCGGGTTTTCGGGCACGCTGCGAATAAACCCCGCGCGCGGCGCGTTGCCCGCGGCGGAAATGAACATGCGCCGCGTTTCGGCGCGCGTACGCAGCACAAATACCAGTTCGTATTTCGCGGGCATGAAGATCTTATCGATCTTTGCGCCCACGGCAAAATCGCCGATCTCTTTTTTCAGGCACGAGAGAAATAAACCGTCTATACCCATTGATCCTCTCCGTTTCAGAGTTCTTATGCAATGCTGCGCCCGGAAGCGGCCCGTTACACATGGGTGAACAGGCGGCGGGGGCGGTCAGCCGTCATGACAGGGAGCCCGGGGAAGGCCGCTCGGAGCCTGTTTTCAAGCATCGGCAGCGCATGCACTTCCGTTTCGTAATGCCCCGCGGTAAACATGGTGACGCCGGCGGCGGCAAAGTCGAGATAGCTGTGGTAATGCGCTTCGCCGGTCAGATATGCGTCGCACCCCGCCTGCAGCGCTTCCTCGGCAAAATCGTCGCCCGCGCCTGCGCAAACGGCAATGCGCTTCACCTTTTTTCCGAGCGGATAAAAAACAGCGTTTGCCGTGAGCCGGTCGCGCAGGAGAGACGCAAAAGCGTCTTCCTTGATCGGGGTCGGGGATTCCATGATATTCAGAAATCCGTTCGCGGTCGGGGGCGGCAGCTTCCTAAAAGGGAGACACAGCGTTTCGCATAGCATATCGTTCACGCCCCCGGGGGCTTTATCGAAATTTGTATGCGCAGACAGCACGTTTATGCCGGCCCTGATCAGGCGCGCCGGAACAGAATCCGGATCTATGCGTCTGAGCGGGTGAAAAAGCAATGGGTGGTGCGATACGATAAGATCCGCGCCTTTTTCTTTGCAGATCTCCGCCACGCGCGGCGTTACATCCAGACAGATCACAACGCCCCCGACCGGCAGGTCGGGCGCGCCGATCTGTATCCCGCTGTTGTCCCAGCTCTCCTGAGACGCAAACGGCGCGAAGGAATCGATCAGATCGTAAACGTCTTTGATTGTCATATTTGTTCCTCATTCCTCATTCGAGGTATCCGGCGCATGCAAGCGCGCGGCCGATAAGCGCCAGAGCTTCGGGATCGGAACCCGTCAGCCGCAGCCCCTCGGCCTGTTTTCTGAGACGGGCGGCCTGTTTCTCGAGATAACGGATGTTTTCGGGCCGATCGGGCGCCAGCGTGCCGAAATAATACACGGCAGGCGAAAGCTCCCGTATCACGCCGTCGTAATCGGCCGCCATGCACAGGTACAGGCGCTTCCCCTGGGCCGTTACGGTCTCATCCGTCACCCGGAAGCCGTTTGCGGCCAGATAGCCGCGCACATCCTCCGCGTGGGTCATGGGCTGCAGAATGAGCCGCATGCCCGGGTGCCGGATCCAGGGCGCGTCGGAAAGGATCCTGGCGATCAGCGTGCCGCCCATGCCGCACACGGCGATCTCATCGGCTTCTTCGGGCGAGACCTCAGCCAGACCGTCTGAAAGACGCAGCCCGATCTTTTCCGTCAGTCCCAAACAGCGCAAGGCCCTCTCTGCCGAAAGCAGCGGGCCTTTTCCGATATCGCACGCGAGCGCCCGCGTACACTTCCCTGTCAGGATCAAAAACGCCGGCAGATAAGCGTGGTCTGTCCCGATATCCGCAATGCTCCCGCCGCCGCGAACAAGCTGCGCCGCGGCTGCAAGACGCCGACCGGGATCAAACATTACTTCGTTGCGAGGTAGGCGTTGATCTCCTCCACCATCTGTTCGGCGTCGACGCCGTGCACCATGCAGGCCTGTTCAAGCGATTCGCCTCTGGCGGAGGGGCAGCCGAGGCAGTGCATGCCCATGTTCAGAAAGAAGGGCGCGATATCCATATCCGCGTCGAGGATCTCACCGATGGTCATATCTTTGTTTACAGTCATAATCAAACAGCTCCTTGTATCGTTTTTTTTTAAATTTTGTCGATCTCCGGCAGCTCCGGAGAAACGAAAGCAGGTCTGTGCGCGTTGGTCTCCGCTATGATGTAGGTCGGTCTGTCTTTTACCTCGGTATAGACGCGCGCAAGATATTCGCCGAGCAGACCGATGCACAGCAGGATGACGCACGCGGCAAAAAACACGGCGGCGCAGATCATGGGCACCGCCATCGGCAGCTCCGGATGCGTGAGTCGGCGCGCCAGCGCCCAGATCAGATCGCCGAGCGTGCCGCAGGCAAAGAGCGCCGCAAAGAAAAAGCTGAATCTGAGCGGCGTGGAGGTAAAGCCCAGAATGCCGTCCACAGCGTAGCGCATGAGCCCTTTGAGCGACCATTTGGTCGCTCCCGCGGCGCGTTCGCGGTTTTTGTGTTCGATCCATTTTACGTTGAAGCCCACCCAGGTGAATATCCCCTTGGAGAATCGGATGTGCTCAGGCATGGAAAGGATCGCCTTTACAACGCTTTGCCGCATCACGCGGAAATCCTGCGCGGATTCGCTGATCTCGATATCCGAGATCCGGTTGATCACTCTGTAAAAGGAATCGGACAGCATGCTCTTGAAGCGGCTCTCCCCTTCCCGGTCGCTGCGCTTTGCGGCGGCGACGTCGTAGCCTTCCTCTTCGATATAGCGTATCATCTCCGGGATCAGATCGGGCGAATGCTGCAGGTCCGCATCCAGTATGCCGATCAGGTCCGCCTTTACGGCGTATTGCATGCCGGCAAGCATCGCCGCCTCTTTGCCGAAGTTGCGTGAAAAGGAGATATACTTTACGCTGGGATCCTTTACAGCCAGCTGCTTGAGTACCGATAGCGTACCGTCGCGGCTGCCGTCGTTCACAAACACAAGCTCGGTGGCATACGCGCCTGAAAGCGTGGAGATGACGCGCAGCATTTCATCGTAGAACATGGGGAGCACGTCCTGCTCATTAAAGCAGGGCACGACAAGGCAAAGCGTTTTCATACATTTTACGGGGCTGTAAGCCCTTCCTTTCTATTGATTGATAAAGACGGCAGAAGGCCCGCTCAGACGCATTCCCCGATCATCTGTATGAGCTCGCGGCCCGCCGCCTGCAGAAAGGCAAGGCCCGCCGGGTAAAGCCGGGGCGGCATACCGCCGAGAAAATCATCTGCTTCAAGCGTGATATCGCCCCTGTATCCGATCTCAGCGAAAGCGGCGGCGATATCTTTCCAGGGGAGCTTCATCGTAAAAGGCGCGGTGTGCGAATCGTGTACGTAATCGTTATCGTGTATATGAACGCAGGTCAGCGCTTCGCTGCCGAGCGCGCGTATCGTCTCGGCTTCGTATTCCCCGACCAGCCCTACGTGGCCGACGTCAAGGCATACCGTGAACACGTCCTTCGGCAGGGCCTCCCACTGGCTGAGCAGCGACGGCGCGTCGGAGCATACGTTTTTGCAAATAACGCCGCGCCGGTTATCCCGGCCCCACATGTTTTCGATCGCGATCCTGATTCCGGCCTCCCGCGCGGCGGGCGCCAGACGAAGATACATCTCGGTATTGCGTTCCAGACACGCGTCTGAGAAATAAACCGGATGCACAATGATGCTCTTTGCGCCGCAAAGCCCCGCGACGCGCACGGCGCGTTCCACCCGCGGGAACGTTACCGCGTTATAATCCTCATCGTTTTCTTTGAGCGTGGGGAACGGCGCGTGCGACTGGTTGAAATATACGCCGCAGGCCTCGGCGGTTTTCTTCAGCTCACGCGCTTCGAAGACGTAGTCGTCCCCGAACAGCGGCGCGACGGGATCCTCGTAAAACAGCGAGAGATCCGCCGCGTCGAAGCCCGCCGCCGCGATCATGCGAACAGCCTCCTTCACACCAAAGGCGCGGCCTGTATAGTGCGTCTGCGTGGAAAGTATCATAAAGAAAGCTCCTTTTGAAATAATCGGTTTACCAATCGTCCGGCGCGTCGAGCAGTACGGCTTCGGCGCTCTTTACGCCGTCAACGGCCGCGGAAACGATGCCGCCGGCATATCCCGCGCCCTCGCCGCACGGATAAAGGCCTTTGATGCTGGCCTGGCGGCACTCGTCGCGCAGGATGCGCACGGGTGAAGAGGATCGGCTCTCCGGCGCTGTAAGAACGGCGTCCGGCATCGCAAATCCGGAAAGACTTTTGTCGAACGCCGCGATCGAACGGGCGATCTCATCCGTGATAAACGCGGGCAGTACGCGCCGGATATCTCCGGGTACCGCTCCTGTGGTGCAGCTCGGGCGTACGGCGCCGAATCTTACGGAGGGAACGCCGTTCATGAGATCTCCCGCAAGCTGCGCCGGGGCGGTATAATCCCCCCCGCCGGCGCGGAAGGCGTTCTCTTCGATCTTTCGCTGCAGGGCGATGCCTGCGAGAGGTCCCACTCCCCCGAATCGATCGGGGCCGATCCCCACCAGAATGGCTGAATTTGCGTTTTCTCCGTCCCGTTTCGAACGGGACATGCCGTTCACGACAAGCCTGCCGGGTTCCGATGCGGCGGAAACGACCGTGCCTCCCGGGCACATGCAGAATGTGTAGCCGCCTCTGCCGTGTGTGGGGTGGTTGGCAAGCTTATAGCTTGCGGGGCCGAGGCGCGGATCTCCGGCAAAGTCGCCGTACAGAGCGCGGTCGATCAGGCTCTGCGGGTGTTCGATACGAACGCCCATCGAAAACGCTTTCGGCTCCATGCGTACCCCCTGCCCGTAAAGCCGTTCAAATGTATCACGGGCCGAGTGCCCGATGCAGAGCAGAAGGGTATCCGTCTCAAGATCATAGGCCCCCTCCGGCCCTGCGCAGGAGATTCCCTGCACGGCGCCGTTCGCGACGATCAGAGAATCGAAGCGGGTGGAAAAACGTACCTCGCCCCCGAGTCGGATCACCTCTTCCCGCAG
>CADBOC010000417.1 GCA_902796175.1 Oscillospiraceae bacterium
CGGATTTCTTGCGGGTCTTGGAATAGCGGGCGATCAGCTCTTTGGCGAGGCCCACGCGCTCATCCGGCGTGCCGATCAGAAAGGTGGTATTGCCCACCATCAAAAAGCCGCCCGTGGTCGAAAGCTTGGTCACGGTAAAGCCCTCTTTTGTAAGGGCGCTCGCCACCACGGCGGAATCATCGTTGTTAACGATCGCGATAATCAGTTTCATACTACTCTCCTTCTCCGTTCTGATAAATCAAAGCATGGTCTCGATCATTTTGCGGCTGCGGGGATCCATTTTGCGGTAATCCGGGATCTCGTAGCGGTTGTCGCTGGCGTCGGTGATCAGCACCCGGCCGTCGTACAGGGGCTTTACGGTGGCGACGTGGTTTCGCACCTCAAAGGTGAGCGTGCCGTGGTCGGTCTCGGCGGTCCACATCCAGATCTGGAAGGTATCCACCATGCTGATAAAGCGGGTGATGCGCGGGATCATATAGTATTCGTCGAGAGCGGCTTCCACCGCGCGGCGGCTGTCTTCGTCAAGGTTTGCGACGTCCCGTATGATCGCCTGCTCCTCCCCTTCGGAATTCAGCAGCGTTACGTAGCGGTTGCCGCCGCTCTTCGGGAAAAGCCGGTGGGGCTCCAGCGCCGTCAGCTTATCTTTTGTGTGGTAAAACTCCAGGTCCAGAAAGATCCCGTCGTTTTCGGTTATGCGGACCTCCGGTCCTTCTATGTATCGAAGCATCTTTTCACCCCCGGCGCTTTATTCAAAGTTTTCGGCCTGCTTCTGCGCCTGAAGCCGCTCGCCCATGGACTGGATCTGCACCAGCTTATAATACTTGCCCTTTTTCTCCAGCAGCTCGTCGGGCGTGCCGCACTCGATGATGCGGCCCTTATCCACCACCACGATCTTGTTCGCCTTGCGGAGCGTGGAAAGCCGGTGGGCGATCATCAGCGTGGTGCGCCCGCGGATCAACCGCTCGATCGCGCCCTGGATCAAATGCTCGGTCTCGCTGTCGACAGAGGCGGTGGCCTCGTCAAAGATCAGAATGGCGGGGTTGCGCATGACGGCGCGGGCGATGGAGAGCCGCTGCTTTTCGCCGCCCGAAAGGCCGACGCCGCGCTCGCCCAAAAGCGTATCGTAGCCATCCGGCAGGCGGGTGATAAAGCCGTGGGCGTTCGCGATATCCGCCGCGCGGAAGACCTCCTCCACATGCGCCCCGGGCTTGCCGTAGGCGATGTTGTTGAAGATCGTGTCGCGGAACATGAGCGGCTCCTGCTGCACGAAGCCGATCTGTGAACGGTAGTAGCCGATGTCGATGGAGCGAAGATCCTTGCCGTCGATCAGGATCTCGCCCTCATAATCGTCGTAATAGCGCAGCAGCAGATTGATGAGCGTACTTTTGCCGGAGCCGGTGGTGCCGACGATGCCGACGATATCGCCCGGCTCGATCGTGAGATCCACGTTCGAGAGCACCTTTTTGGAGCGGTCGAAGGAGAAGTTCACGTTGCGGAACTCGATCCTGCCCTCGATGCGGTCGGGGACCTGCCCCTTGCCGAAATCGCGCTCGGGCTCGGCGTCCAGAATATCGAGGATCTTTTCGGCGGAGGCCAGCGTGTTTTGATAGCTGTCGTTGAAATTCGCGAAAAAGTTCACCGGGTTATAGAACATGGCGGCGTAGGAGATGAAGGAGACCAGAAGCCCCACGGTGATGGAACCGCGGCCGTTGATGATGAAGCTGCCGCCGGAGAACCAGATGATCAGCGTGCCGCAGGTCACAAGAAAGGTCATGATGTTCGGGAAGGCGCTCACCACCCGGCTGATGCGCTGCTCCTCTTTGAGCCAGTCGCCGCAGTAGGCGTCGAATTTTTTAGCGGACGCCTCCTCATGCGAAAACGCCTTTACAATGCGAACGCCGGGGATGGTATCCGCAAGCAGAGAGGAGATGCTGGCGCCGCGCCGCCAGATGCGCAGGTAGCGCGGGCGGATGCGCTTGCCGAAGGAGCGGCCCACCAGCGCCACGATCGGGAGCGGCGTCAGCGAAAAAAGCGTCAGCCGCCAGTTCATCACCAGCATGATCACAAGGATGCCGACGAGCGTAAAGAGCTGCACCACGGCCTCCTGGCTTACCTTGAGAACAAAGGCCTGAATGGCGGAGGTGTCGGAGTTGATGCGGTTGATCACAGACCCCGTGGAGGTCTTGTCGTAAAAGGACATCGGCAGATACTGCGACTTTTTGTAGATATCCTTTTTAAGATCCACCACGATCTTGTCGCCGGTGAGGCGCAGGTAGTGCGAGCGAACGCCGGAGACCGTAAACTGCAGCACGTACACGCCGAGCAGCAGGCCGATCATGAGCCACAGCCCCTTTTTGTCGCGATCCGGCAGAACGGTATCCACCATATAGCCCGTAACGTAGGGCGGCACCAGACTCATAGCGGTGGCGAAAACGGAGAGCAGCATGCACACGAAGAGGCTCTTTTTATAGGGCAGCGCGTACTTCGCGAATTTGGAGGCCATCTTCGATTTTCCCTGACAGTTGATGCAGGGCGCGTCGGGCGAGGGCAGCTTTCTGCCGCATTTGGGGCAGAACGAACGCAGCTCGCGGAAGGTGTTTTCCACCGCGTAGAGCAGCTCGTCGGAATAACCCTGCTCCAGCACGGCGTTCACGAAATCGGCGCCGGCGTCCGCCGGGGCCGCGGCAACAAAGGTGAAGCGCATCAGCTTTTCGGCAGCGCCGTCCTTTTTTTCGGCGGCGAAGTAGGCGTTGCCGTACATACGCTTTACGTGTACGCTTTTAAGCCCGTCATAGGCGACCAGCTTGCCGCCGCCCGGGATGTGCTCCCCGAACACGGCGATACGGTCTTTATAAAAACAAAGCGCCGCTTCCCCGTAGCGCCGATCCATGCCAAGATCGCCGACAACGGAAAAAAGCGGCTCTTCTGCGTCGCAAAGGGCTTCTCGTATCGGGATATACCGTTCGGGAAAGGGTTTGTTTGAATTCGTTTTCATCTTCATTTCCGATCACCTCGGACTTCGGTTTTTTACACATTATAACGATCGGGAACCGAAAGTCAAGCGAAATCGAAAATTAAAACGATTTCAGCCCCTTGCACAAAATCCGCCGTTTTCGCCACAGAGATTTGTGCGTGGAAAGAACAAAAACAGCCTTGACAAATCCCGGAGACGGGAGTAAAGTTATAGTTTTTTTACGGCGCAAAGCGACGTTTACAATGCCGGCAGCAGGCCCCAAAACCTTCTCGCATCTGCCTTCTCATTTCTAACTCTTACGCGGCGATTCGCCCCGTACGATATAAGCTGCCAACGGCCCCGCGTGGCGGCGGTCCACCGTCACGTCCATATAAACGCCGCTCTCGGTGTACTCTTCCCTGTGAACAGCGGCGTATTCGTGGAGCTTCGCGGCGAGACCGGCTTCGCTGTAGGGCAGGAGCACCAGCATGCGCAGCGTCGGCTCCGGCAGATTTTCGGCGATCGCGGAGAGCAGCCGGTCGATCCCAACGCCGTTGAGCGCCGAGATGCGCACTTCGTCGCTCCGGATCGGCGAGAGGAACGCGTGCGTTAAGTCGCATTTGTTATATACGGTGACGACGGGCTTTTCGCCCGCGCCGAGCTCAGAGAGCACCTGCTTCGCGATATCGAGCTTTTCCTCACAGGCCGGGTCCGCCGCGTCGCAGAGGAGGAGCAGCAGATCCGCCGCGGTCGCCTCCTCCAACGTCGACGCGAACGCCTCCACCAAAAAATGCGGCAGGCGGGAGATAAAGCCGACGGTATCGATCAGCATCACCTCACGACCGTCCGGCAAACGGATGGCGCGGGAGGTGGGGTCAAGCGTGGCGAAGAGCTTGTTTTCCGCCAGCACCCCGGCGTTCGTCAGGCAGTTGAGGAGCGTCGATTTGCCGGCGTTCGTGTAGCCGACCAGCGCCACGGTGGTGACGCCGTCCTTCAGCCGGCGGTCGCGGCGGCGCTGTCGGCGCAGCGAGAGCGCCTCCAACTGCGTTTCGAGCGCGTGGATGCGGCGGCGGATGTGCCGCCGGTCGCTCTCGAGCTTGGTCTCGCCCGGGCCCCTTGTGCCGATGCCGCCGCCGAGGCGGCTTAAGGCCTCTCCTTCGCCCCTGAGGCGCGGCAGCATGTATTTGAGCTGCGCGAGCTCCACCTGCAGCTTGCCCTCGCCGCTTTTCGCCCGCGCGGCGAAGATATCGAGGATCAGCACCGTGCGGTCGATGACGCGCACCTTCAGAGCCGCCTCGAGCAGACGCTGCTGCGTGGGCGTCAGTTCGTCGTCGCAGACCGCCAGATCGATCTCAAGATTGTGGCAGTAAAGCTCCGCCTCTGCAAGCTTGACGGCCCCGATAAAGCTCACGGGGTTGGGCTTAGGCAGACGCTGGATCAGCACCGCCTTCGTTTCACCCCCGGCGGTGCGGATCAGCTCCTTGAGCTCTTCTACGCTCTGCTCTGCGTCGTATGCGCCGGTATCGACCGCCAGAATCAGCACGGCCTCCGGCTTTTGTTCGTTGATCGTAATTGTTTCTTTCATAATACAATGATTGTACCACAGTTTTTCCCGAAAGACAACAGCAAAAAAAACGGAAGATCCCGCGGCGTAAAACATGAAAAAAATCAGATGATTTTGTGAATTATTCGTAAATTACTCCGAAAATGGACATCTCTCCTTCATTTTGCTCTTGTTGTGATTATGGAATTTTGATAAAATGAAGACAACAAATGAAAGAGGTAAATTGTTATGCGCATTCATTTTTCTGCAAACACAAGGCGTTTCACCGCCGCGCTGCTGGCGTTCGTCTTCATGTTGGCGGCGTTCGCCCCGGCGGCGCTGCCGAAGGCCGAGGCCGCGACCTGCAGCTGCGGCAAGGCGCCCGTGATCTACGTGCACGGCCATCAGTCGTTTTACAAGACCCTCGACGACGGCACGCGCATCGAAATGTTCAGCGACGACGACGAGGAGGTCACCGCCGCGATCCGTGACATCGTGCCCGTATTTCTGAAGGCCGTCGCCGTGAATACGGACGAAGCCTGGCAGGCGTATTACGACCAGTTCCTCGGCACGTTCCCGAAATTCTTCGACGACGTGACCGTGCGCCCCGACGGCTCTGTCAAAGAAGGCACGGGCGTTGATTTTTCCTGGAGCTATGATTCCCTTCCCACGTACCACTCGGGCGGCGACAACTACACCTTTTTGTACGATTACCGCGTCTCTCTCTTTGAGGAGGCCGCGAAGCTCAACGATTTCATCGAGGCCGTAAAGCGGAAGACCGGCCACGACAAGGTGATCCTGATGAGCCGCTGCGGCGGCACGAATCTGGCAGCCGCCTACCTGAGCGCGTATCAGAAGCCCATCGGCTACGCCGGGATCGAAAAGGTGATCTGGCTCTCCGGCAATCTGCTGGGCGCGGATTTCATGGAGGCGATCCTCTCCGGCAACGTAAAATTCAACAGCGAGGCGTTCTACCGCTGGGTCAAGACCTATAAGCTGACGGATTACGTCAGCGAAGAGATCGCGGGATATATCTACACGGTGCTCGATTCGCTGGAAGCGACCGCCGGCACGGACGGGATCTGCAAGCTGCTCGACCGGCTGTACAACAAAATGAAGGACGATCTGATCGCGCCCTTCTTAAAAGTCTGGTACGGCGTAAACGCGGGCTTTGTGGCCTTCGTCGACGACAATTACGAACAGTATAAGTCCTATATCTTCAACGAGGAGGGCGACCTTGAGAAATACGCCGCCGTGCTCGAATATCTGGACCGTTACCACTACGAGGTACAGGAAAAGACCGAAGAGGACCTGCTCGCCATGAAGGCCGCGGGCGTGGAAGTGGATACTGTCGTTTACTACGGCAATCAGACCTTCCCCTTCACCGAATCCGCGAGCCTTACCTC
>CADBOC010000418.1 GCA_902796175.1 Oscillospiraceae bacterium
CATCGACGCCATCGTCGCGGAGATTCGCTCCGCCCGCAACGCCGCGAGGAGCGACATGACTCTCGTCCAGACGGACTGGCTCACGCAATGGGCCGACCGCATCGAGGCGGCGGCGAAGCGGGAGCATCACGGCAACGCGGCGGCCATGCGAGAGGCGTTGGTGGAGGCTCGGAAAGTAATCAAAGCAATGGGCGGATACTGGGCAAGGGAAACGTTGCCAATCATAGATGCTGCCCTCTCCGCGCCGCCGCGCAACTGCGACGTGGGAACGTTCGATGAGTAGGCAAAACGGTACGCATTGCATTGCGACAAGCATCCGAAATGCAAAGGGTGCCCATGCTGCGGGGTGACACTATTCAATAAATGCGATTTCGTATGGGCGCAGATGCCTTACGAGGAAGGAGGCGCGAAATGAATGATAACATCGAACGGCCAAAGAACTGCGGCGAGTGCGCACGGTTCATCCCAGACAGAGATGACCCTTCAAAAGGCTACTGTGACGAATGGCCGTGCGTTGTATCGCCGGACTGCGTTTGTCATCCGAACATCGGCCGGAAGCGGGAAGATGAAAGGATAAAGAAATGGGGGATACGAAATGAGCGGCATAAAACATGAGACAATCGCGGACATCGTGTCGGAAATGCGTGATGCCACGATGAACGGCGAATACGACGATTCGACTGTCAACGATTGGGCCGACCGCATCGAGGCGGCGGCGAAACGGGAACTATCAAATCCTATTAAAAGATATCAAATTAATAGCATCGGAAACACGATGGCGATGAGCGAGGCGCTGAAAAAGGCGAAAATCGTCATTCACCGCGAGATCATAATGGGACGGATGAAGGACCAAAGCGATATAGAAGCATACCTCTTGGCATCGGACGCCCTTGCCGCTCAGCCTCGCAACTGCGAACGTGGGGACTGCGGAGGAGCCGTCATCAGGGAAAACGACAAAGGCGAAATCGCCGTGTTCAGGGAGGACGAAAGATGAGCCGGACATTCTTCAGAAAGAGGGTTGCAGAAGGCGAGCGGATTGCCCCCGCTCCACGCGCTGACGCTTGTTCCGCAGGGGGCGAGGCGGAGATGCCAGGAGACGAGGAGAGCTTGACAGAGAACGCGATTGTTGGACGCGAGGGAAATGATGAGAAGAAACCTGCCGACGGACGCGCCGGACAGGACCCTGGACATCACCAACACTGCCAGACCGACAGCAGAAAGTGCTATAGCGGTGATGGCGTGGAGAGACACGCGGCTATCTACGACGATACGGACGTATGTTGGGCGCTGGGGCTGCTGCGCAGGACGGTGGTGCGTGCACGGCAGGCCGGCCGCCGGGGCGTGGACTGGGACTGCGTGGATGGCCACGCCGGCATGACGCTTGGATGGATCCGGAGCTGGAACGCAAATGTGAATCTGGGCGGCGTGAAGCCGATCGGGCCAGGCGACGGGATCGTGACGGTGCAAGTGACGGGACGCGTGATGAACGGGGACGTGGTGCAGGCGCAGCGTGTGGCGGACGACACGTGCGTGATGGTGCGCGGCATCCGAAACGCCTGGTATCTTTACGTCGGGGACGAGATCGACTGCCGGGTGCAGGGCGGCATGCTTACGTTCGCGCCGGAACTGAACCGGGAGCGGTATTAGTGCCTGGTGGTTAGCGGTTAGTTTTAAGAGGAGGAAAAGGGACATGAACAGACCAGTTGCAAGGGGTGTGTTGATCCGGGAGGAGCACATCGAGACGTTGAAAAGGCTCCCGAACAAGACGATGGATGCTGTACTTGGAGCCGCATTTCGGGTCGCAATCGGTGAAATGGGGGCGCTTGCGGTCAAAGATTCGACCGGAATTCTTGACGCAGTTGTGCAATCTATCGCGGTTGCGGCCTTGAAGTTCGATGAAAACGAGAAAGAACGCAGAAATCGCGATGCGGAAAGGAAGCGCAGAAAGGCGGAAGAGGTCAAAAACGGTCAAATCCCCTTTGAAAAAGGGGACGGGAACCGACTTCAAGGAGACAAAAACCGACTTCAAGGAGATAAAAGGGGATTGAAGGGGATTAAAGGGGAATCCGCACGAAAGAAAGAAGGAAGGAAAGAAGGAAGTATATATACCCCTATATCCCCAAAGGGGAATTTGAGGTTTCCACCCGAGGTTGACATTGACGCGATGCTGGGTGAAGGGGAGTGTGCGCCTTCTCCACTCGCTGACGCTCGCTCCGTCGGCGGGGGCGAGAATGGAACGGGCGGGGCTGCGCCCCGAACCCCGGAGGAGGAGGAGAAGCCGGCGCGGGGGAGGGATGGAACGGGCGGGGCTGCGCCCCGAACCCCGGATGGGGGAACGGAAGAGGAGGTGGAGCCGTCCGAGGAGGTGACGGTCGCGGAGGTGGCGGCCCGGATGGAGGCGCGGCACCCGAACCCGGCGGGAACGGATTCGTTTCCGAAGTCGCTGGTGCGGTATCTGAAAAAAAACAGCGGCGCGGCACGAAGCTACGAAGCGCTGCTGGGCGAGATCGAGGCGTCGCACCGGCGATGGATCGACAGCGGCGTGTGGGACGAGAAGGACGGGCGGTACGCGCCGCAGCTGAAGAACTGGCTCTGGGGCGGGGACTGGAAGCGTCTGCCGCCGGAAAAAAAACGGGCGCGCCATGAGGAGGATGCGGACGACTTCCACGTGGGGGCGAGTTTGTGAGTTGAGAGTTGAGGAGTTGAGAGTTGAGGGTTGAGGAGTTGAGAGTAAGGAAACAGAAAAATTGAAAAAAAAGAAGGGAGCAGGAAAATGGCGGAGGAGAGTGCGGAGGAGATCGAGCGGGGCGTTTTGGGCGCGATTCTGCTGAGCGCGGAGGACGACGCGGACGACTACGCGAAGCAGCTGGTGGGGAAGTGCAAGCGGCGGGGCGTGAACGAGAAGTGGTTCGCCGCCGGGAACAGCCGGCGGCTGTGGGAGGCGATCTGCGAGGAGAGCGAGAAGCGCGGCAGCATCGACCCGCTGCTGGTGGCGGAGCGTCTGGGCGAGGGCGGCGGCGCGATCGTGGCGGAGGTGATCGACGCGACGCCGACGGCGAGCCACTTCGAGTACTACCTCGACGCGCTTCTGGAGCGGCGGGTGTACGTGGAGTACCACCGGTGGCTGCGGGATCAGCTCGCGCAGCTGAGGCCGACGCAGGCGAAAGTGATGGTCGCCGACGCGGCGAAACGGATCGCGGAGCTGCAGACGCTGGCGCAGGGCGGCGGCGAGACGCTGCACGGGGTGGACGAGTACGTGGAGGCGCTGGTGGAGGAGAAGCGGTGGCTCTCGGAGGAGCGGTTTGTGAAGCGCAACTGGGGGAAGTACCGGGGCGTGCCGATGCCGTGGGGCCAGACGAACATCATCTACAAGGGGCTCAAGACGGGACTGCACATCTGGGCGGCGCTGGCGAGCCAGGGAAAGACGACGCTGGCGGTGAACGTGTCGAACTACTGGACGGCGCGGGGGATCCCGCACGGATTCGTGTGCATGGACATGCCGGCGGACGCGCTGGCGGAGCGGTATGCGGCGGTGCGCGCGCAGCTGTCGATCTCGAAGCTGGACTTCGGGGCGGCGCCGAAGTACGTGGACGAGTTCGCGGCGGCGATGCGGGAGGTGGCGCAGGAGAACATGGTGCGCATCACGGAGAGCGACCAGATCACGCAGCTGGAGTACGAGATCACGCGCGGGGTGAAGGCGCTCGGCTGGAAGGTGGTGATCGTGGACTATCTCCAGCTGATCGATCCGGAGATGAAGAGCGCGAACGCGCCGTACGTGCTGGTGAAGGAGGCGACGGTGCGGATGAAGAAGCTCGCGAAGCGGCTGAGAATCCCGATCGTGTGCCTGGTGCAGCTGTCAAACCAGTTCGCGAAGGACAAGGAGACGGGCTCGAAGAAGCCGCGGCTCGACCATCTGGGCGATTCGAGCGAGATCGGGCGGGCGGCGCGAAGCGTGGCCGTGATGTACCAGGACGAGGACGTGGTCGCGTATTGGAAGGAGCACATGCCGCATCAGCTGATGTACTTCGATTTGAAGAAGCGCCTGGAGGGACAGTACATGCTGGACGCGCAGGAGCAGTACCGCGACTGGGGCCAGCCGAACATCATCGCGGAGGGCGGGATACGTCCGATCTGGTTCAGTGTGATCAAAAACCAGCAGGGCGGGCGCGGGGACGTGCCGTTCATCATGTACGCGAAGTACTTCATGCTCAGGCCGGGCGACTCGGACGGGGAGAGCGTGACGGCGGGCGACGAGAAACACCCGAAAAAAATCGCGGTGGGCCAGTTCGCCACGATCCGGGACGACTGGCTGTTCAACCCCGGCGACGAGATCCTGGAGCGCACGGGCGCGATCGGCACACGCTGGACGCGCTACCCCGGCGAGACGAGCGAGCAGTACCTGGAGCGCGTGAAGGCGGAGCGGGCGCGGCACAACTCGAACAGCGGCATGTGGGACGTGCAGTTCGAGCGGATGGACGGCAGCGGAATCGAGATGGGGAGGGCCGAGTACGGCGGCGAAACGCAGATGGCGGTGGAAAGGATCACCGAGGAGGAGCTGAAGTAGGTGCGTGGGAGTGGGGCTTGAAGTCGTGCTCTACTTCGTGTTCGCAGGAGGGGAGGATTGCGTGGCTTGGTTAGACTGTGAAGTTGCCGCTTGCTTGCGCTTGAGTTCCTCGATGGTCTGCTTGATAACATCAATCATCATGACGGCGGGAAGCATGAGGTCCTTGTGCACACACTGCATGGCCGAGACGGAATACAGATTGCGGGCGATGCCGTACAGTATCGTGCAGCCGTTGACCCAGGCGTGGAGAACGTTCTTGGCACAGATGGGTTCGTGGAAAACGAAATCACCATCGATCGCGCACCGGAAAGAGAAGTCGCCGACATTGCGAGTACATACGATCAATACCTGGTACTCGTTTTTACCGGTTTCAATCTTTATGTCGGGAACGACTTCAAGCACGTCCTTGCCGGATGGTTTGCACTTTACGGCATGGAGAGCGAGAACAGAGTACCGTTGTATGTCGCAGTTAGGCGGCAAGTTTGAGGTCGTTTCGCTCATGGGGATCCTCGTCGATTTGGTCAAGGATGGAAGATGTAAAGGTGCCGCTCCATCTTGGCGTGGCTGGAGGACAGAACTGATCAGGAGCCGGTGCCGCTATCGATTCAAGAGATTCAAGCAGGGGAAAGATGCCATCGGGAAGAGCATGGTCAAAATCATCCTTGGTGGCAAGAAGCTCGGGATGGTAGAGACGCGTGTTTGTCATGGAGATGATGGAGGGAACGAATTCCACGTCCTCGATCGGGCCCAAAGAATCGATAAGATCCCAAACTTGGTCATGAGCGGCATAGGCCTTATCATCAGCAATGCCGTAGATGCGAACATAGACGATGGATTCATCATCAGGATCGAAGGAAAAACAAATCTGGAGGCAATCTGGAAGGATTGCAGGAATTTTTCTCTTCAATTCGGCTTTAGCGTCAGTAAAGTTCATCGTATTACCTCAATCTCATCAACTTGCAGCAAGATGCCGATAATGATCACGCAAAAGTTGCGCACGATAGACGAAATCCTGGCAGAGATCGCTGTCAGTGGTCAAATAGGAGAGATAGTCAGCAGAAGTCCGCATATTCATAGCGCGACTAAAGGTACTTGCATCCTCACGGTCAGAACGAACTATATTCAAAGCCTTGGCATGTACAGCTTTATCATCATCTTCCCTTATCTTGCCAGTCTTGATAGCGTAAGCCTTGACGATCTGGAAGAGCGAATAGTAGAAACGGTTGGCGGCGGCATCAAGATTGCCGCTTTCACGCAACTGATCCGCGAGTTTCCAATTCGCGTCGGATTTCTCAATCAAAGGGGAGACCACGATTTCACCTGCTCATTTCAAAACGGCGCGGATTATACCACAAAAAAGATTTCGTGTGCAACAAACCGAAAACAGAAAGGAGAATGAATGATGAATGGAGGATGGGAGATGGTGTGCGCGGCGCTCGCGGGCGTGGGCGTCGGCGTGGTCGTGGCGTGGATCTGCTGGCGGATATTCGCGGAGGAGGAGGGCGAAGGCGAGAATGGAACGGGCGGGGGTGCGCCCCGGACCCCGGAGAGCGCGGCGGAGGGCATTGACGCTCGCTCTGTCGGTGTGGGGGAGGAGCGCAGGGATGGCGGCGCGGTGCGGGTGGTGCTGGAGCCGGAGGTGACGCAGGAGGACGTGCGGAGCTTCTACGCAAAGCTGGACGCCGTGGAGCGGAACGTGCCGGTGGCGCTGGTGACCGAATGGAAGCAGTTGGCCGCCGAGAAGATGGCGGCGGTGCGAAGCGCGGAGGAGTTCGCGTTCGAGCAGGGGCGGCTCGCGGCGTTCGGCGAGATGGAGAGGGCGTTCCTGGAGTTGGCCGACGATGCGCGGCGCAGTCGGTCGCGGAGCGACACGGGGGAGGAGGGAGAAGATGCGTGATGCGCACTACCAGCCGCCGACGGCGGAGCAGGTGAGGCGGTACGCCGCCGCGAAGGGGATCGAGCCGGCGGCGGCGGAGCGTCGGCTCGTGCAGGAGCGGGAGCGTTTCCTCACGCTGATGCGCGGCGACGCGTACACCTACGGGTACGAGCCGGACATCTGGCTCGTGGCGAAGGCGCTGCTGCGCGGCGCGAAGCCCACGCCGCCGGAGGCGCGGCGCGTGAAGAACGCGCTGGACGTGGACTGGGAGACGTTCGCGCGGCGGATGCGGGAGCGGCTGGGGTTCAGAGGGCCGGTGGGCGAGATGCTGATCATGGGCGCGAACCGGAGCGGCAAGACGGACTTCGCCTCGAAGCTCGCCATGCAGTTCGCCGACGAGGGGAAGCGTCGGCTCGTGGCGGGGTTCCAGACGC
>CADBOC010000419.1 GCA_902796175.1 Oscillospiraceae bacterium
CCCATGCCGCCGATGGAGAACATCCACAGCTCTTTTTTGCCCACGAACGGGGCGGTTTTTTGATCGCTCATACCGGTATCCGGCTCCTTTCGGGAAACGCGCCCGCTGCGGGCGCGGCGTTTGCGGCGGCAGATACGGGGGAAATGGACAAAATCCCGTTCCGGATCGCGCCGTAATATATTTATGATACATAAAAAAAGCGCCTTTGTCAAGGCGCACTTCGCTAAAACTGCGAATCAGAGCAGCTCGAACATCAGGGGCGCGTCTTCCTTCGTGGCGAATTCGCGCACCTCCTTCACGCGGGCGCGTAAGACGTTCGCGCCCATCTGCAGCTCCAGTACGTCGCCGGCCTTCACCTCGTAAGAGGCGCGGGCGATCTTGCCGTTCACGGTCACGTGCTTTGCGTCGCACAGCTCGTTCGCGACGGTGCGGCGCTTGACGAGCCGCGATACCTTTAAGAATTTATCGAGTCGCATAGTCGGATAACCTCTTTTGTTTTTTTGAAATCATTATACTGAGTATTGAAAAAAATTGCAAGGTCTGTTACAATATTTATTTAACAGAGGAACAAAGGATCGTAAAGGTGGTTTACGCGGATGAAGCTTAAAATATGGTATGAGGCGCTGTATGAAAGGATCTTTTCCGTCCGGTTTTTTCAGAGATTTCTGAAGATCCCCGGCCTGCAAAAACTGCTGCAGTACGAGGTGATGTCTTATCTTGTGTTCGGCCTGCTGACGACGGTCGTGAGCCTGCTCTCTTACGGCGCGGCGAACCGCCTCGCCGCGGCGTTCTTTGTGCCGGAGGATAAGACCTATCAGGAATGGATCCTGTTCACGCTCGGCCGTGTCAGCTTCAAGTGGATCCAGATCGCGCAGGCGATCTCATGGGTCTGCGCCGTTGTGTTCGCCTTTATCACGAACAAGCTCTTTGTGTTCGAAAGCCGCTCCTTTTCGCCGAGGGTGGCGCTGCCGGAGTTCGGCGCGTTCGTCGCCGCCCGGCTGTTCTCCTTTTTTGTATTCGAGGAGCTGGTCTTCGGTCTGCTTGAGGCGCTCTTCTCCCATATGGGGCTGAAGGCCTCCGACTGGCTCGCAAAGCTTGCCGTGGCGGTGTTTGTGATCGTGTTCAACTACGCGGCGAGCAAGCTGCTGATCTTCCGCAAAAAGAAGGAAGGCGGGGAGGCGAAATGATCCGCATCGCGGTCTGCGACGACGAGAGCGCCGTATGCGAATACCTGCGCGCCGCCATTACTCACCTGCTGGCGCAGGCGGATCTCGACGGCTCCGTCGCCGTGTTTTCAGACGGCGAGCCCCTTGCCGCCGCCTATGAGGCCGGCGCGGCCCGGTTCGACCTGATCTTTCTCGACATCACGATGAAGACCTGCGACGGCCTGACCGCCGCGAAGCGCGTGCGCGAGGTGGACCGCGACGTGATGATCGTGTTCATCTCCGCCTCGGGCGAGTACGTGTTCAGCGGCTACGAGGTGCGCGCCTTCCGTTATCTCTTAAAGCCGGAGCTCAAAAACGGCTTCGCGGGCGTGTTCCGCGACTGCGTACGGGAGCTGACCGGCGCGAACGAGGCGGCGTTTTCGTATCAGGCGGGCGGCGAAACGCGAAAGATCCCGGCGCGGGAGATCCTGTATTTTGAAAGCGACCGCCGCAAGGTGACCGTGCATACCGCCGGGGGGCGAACGGACAGCTTCTACGGCAAGCTCGATTCTGTGGAGGAGACGCTGAAAAAGCACGACTTCGTGCGCTGCCACCAGAGCTTTCTGGTGAACGCGCGGCGCATCTCCGCCGTGCGGGCGGGCAGCCTTACGCTGTTTGACGGCACGGCGCTGCCCGTGAGCAAGCACCGGGCAAAAGAGACGAACGAGGCGTTTTTATGGGCGATGCGATAAGGTGGCTCGGCTCCGTTTTTTCGGCCGCGCTTTCCGATCCCGGCGCGGTGCTCTTCAACACCGCCAGGATCTTTTCCTCCGTTTTTGAGATCGTGCTGGCGTATATCCTTGCCGCGCATTTTTACCGTCTGCGGGTGTCGCGGCGTTTCCCCGACACGCTGGTCTTTGCCGGCGTCGCCGCGGTGATGATCGCCGTAACGGAATACGGGGCGCTTTCGCCCTATTGGCGGCTGGCGCTCGAATGCGCCCTGCTGGGCGTTCTGCTTTTCGCGCTCTACGCCGGTCCCCCCGCGCGCAAGGCGGCCGGGCTGCTGCTGTTCGCGGCGATGCTGGCGCTCTCCCGGCTCGGCGCGTCGCTGCTGACGGCGGGCGTAAAGGGGGAGGGCACGCCGGAGCATACGCTGCTCGTGCTTACCGCTCAAAACGCCGTGATGCTGCTGCTTTCCGCCGTGCTTGCGGCGGCGGCGCGGCGCGCGGACCCCGAGGAGGCCGGTCTGCTCGACCGCATCGCGCTTCTGAGCGTTTCGGCGGTCACGCTCCTGTGCTTTACGGTCTTTCGCCGCGCGGCTGAAGCGGGGCAGGGGGTCCCCGGCTCGCTGCCGGAGATTTACGCCGCTTCGGCGGGGCTGATCTTTGTGAACGTGCTGGTTTTCATCCTCTTCGGCAGGCTCAACCGCCAGATGCAGCTCCGGCGCGAGGCCGATATGCTGCGCGCGCAGGTGGGGGAGCAGGCGAGATCCATCACCCGGCTCGAAACGGTGTAC
>CADBOC010000420.1 GCA_902796175.1 Oscillospiraceae bacterium
ACGTTTGAGTTGCTTCTGAGCACCGTGGAGGCGTAATAGTTGCTCTTGGCCTTCAATTCCTCCGCCGTAGCCCAGCGCACGCCGTTTCCGGCCTCGGTGGCTCTTTGCGCTCCGGGGGCGGAATCGAGCAGAAGATAACGGCCCGTTGCGGCGTCGTAATCGACGAGCGCCATATAATGGCCCATCCCGCTCGATCTCGTAACGGTGTGTGCGACGACCGCCATACCCTGCAGCACAAAATCACGGACGGACGTCCAGTAGCTTGAGGCGCTGCCGTCCAGCGAAGCGACGTATTCAATGGAAAATTCCGCGCCCGCCTCCTGCGCGAATCTCCGCGCGAAATTCTGTGTGGTACCGTTGTTCTTCGGCCGGCAGCCGTGGGTGTACGCCCAGTCGCCGAGCCAGAGCGGATCTATGAATCTGCCGCTCATATAGTGCACGGCGTTCACCACGGAGAGAATGCCGCATGCGCCCTCCGCATAAGTGGTATACCCGGCGGGACCGTAGGTCTTGTTGTACCAGTTGTTGGTATAGTAGGGATCCCAGGCGCTGCGATAGGTCTGGGTGTAGACGACCTGCTGCTTTGGGGCGTCGGCCGCCAGCGCCGAAACCGGCGCAAGCGCGAACAGCGCCATTACGAACGCCAGCAGCAGCGCGCAGAGTTTTTTGCACATACCTTGTTCCTCCTTTGATCTTACGCAAACCAATTAGCGTTATATGATTTTATACACAACGAATTATAATCTGATTTGATTGCTTTGTCAAGATTCAACCGCGTTTTGTGTGATAATAGAAAAAAAAGGGAGGGGAAACAGACGTGGCCTATTACAGACGTCTGCGCGATCTGCGGGAAGACAGCGAAAAGACCCAGAGCGAGATCGGACAGTACCTCGGCACCACGGCGCAATACTACGGCAGATATGAAAAGGGAGACTGTGAGCTGCCGCTTTTCCGGGCGAAACAGCTTGCCGACTATTACGGGGTGAGCCTCGATTATATCGCGGATCGAACGGACCGGCCGGAACCTGGGTTCCACACAGGGTTAACGGAGGAGGAACGGTCGCTGATCGCGGCATGGCGGGCCATGAGCGAACGGAACAAGGGCCGGACGGAGCGTTATATAAGCGAACGGCTGCTTGAACAGAAAAAAGACCGGGACCTGTAAGCTTTGAACAAGCTCACAGGCCCCGGTCTCTTTATGCGAAATGACCGTATTATTCGCCGAGATACGCCTTTTGCACGCTCTCGTTGTGCAGCAGATCCTCCGCGGCTCCCTCGAGGGCGATGGAGCCGGTCTCGAGCACGTAGGCGCGGTCGGAGATCGAGAGCGCCTTTTTGGCGTTCTGCTCCACCAGCAGCACGGTAACGCCCTGCCTGTGGTAATCGCGGATGATATCAAAGACCTGATCCACCAGAAGCGGAGACAGCCCCATGCTGGGCTCATCGAGCATCAGGAGCTTGGGGTGGCTCATCATGGCGCGGCCCATCGCGAGCATCTGCTGTTCGCCGCCCGAAAGCGTGCCCGCGACCTGCCGGCTGCGCTCGCCGAGACGCGGAAAACGGCTGTAGATCTCGTCGATATCCTTCCTGATCTGCGCCTTATCCTTTTGGGTATAAGCGCCGAGCACCAGATTCTCATAAACGGTCAGATCCTGAAAGACGCGTCTGCCCTCGGGCACCTGGCTCATACCGCGGGAGACGAGCTTATGCCCCGGCACGCGGTTGATGACCTGCCCGTTGTATGTGACCGTGCCGCCCTTAATGGGGATGAGCCCCATGATGCTCTGCATCGTTGTGGTCTTGCCGGCGCCGTTCGCGCCGATGAGCGAGACGATCTCGCCCTGGTCCACGTGAAAGCTGATGCCCTTGAGCGCACAGATCACACCGTAATATACCTGCAGGTTTTCGACCTTGAGCATTTCCATTCGCGTTTCCTCCTTACTCGCCGATGTAGGCCTTGATCACCTCGGGATCGCTGAGCGCCCGATCGGTCGGGCCCTGCGTAAGCACGGTGCCGAAGTTCAGCACGGTGATCTCGTCGCAAAGGCCGGAAACGAACTTCATATCGTGCTCGATGAGCAGGATCGTAAGGCCGTAGTCATCCCTGAGGCCGCGCACGATGCGCATCAGGTCTTCGGTCTCGTAGGGGTTCATGCCGGCGGCGGGTTCATCGAGCAGCAGAAGCTTGGGGTTCGTCGCGAGCGCGCGGGCGATCTCAAGCTTGCGCTGCTTGCCGTAGGGCAGGTTGCAGGCGAGGTTGTTGCGCTCTTCCTCCAGATCGAAGATCCGCAGGATCTCTTTGGCCCTGTCGCGCATGGCGTATTCGGTGGAGAAATGCCGCGGCAGACGCAGAAAGCTTTCGGCAGGCGTGCAGCGGAATTCGGGCTGATTGTGCAGCCCCACCATCACGTTGCGGATCACGCTCATGTTGTTGAACAGGCGGATGTTCTGGAACGTGCGGGCGATCCCCCTGTGGTTGATCTTTTCCTGCGATTTTCCCTTGAGCTCCTCGCCGTCGAGATAGAAGGTGCCGAAGGTGGGCTGATATACGCCCGTGAGCATGTTGAACACGGTGGTCTTGCCAGCGCCGTTGGGGCCGACAAGGCCGTAGAGCTGCTGCCTGCGGATCTCGAGATTCAGATCCTGTACAGCCTTCAGACCGCCGAAGGAGATGCCGAGGTTTTCGGTTCGGAGCATTGCGTCAGCCATCGTTCGGGCCTCCCTTCACCGGGGCTTTTTTTTCTTTATCCGGAACGAACTCGTTGCCCGGGCGCACGTCCGTAGAGAGGATCTCATCCATACGGATCTTGGTGGGGATATTCGCCCACTCGCCCGCGTCGTCAGACACGTCGCCCGGACGGCGCTTTTTCAGCCTGCCGAAGAGATTCTTCGGCGAAAGCGCCTCTTTGATCGGGGCAAGGCGCGGGGCGTTGTTGAAAATGACGAGCACGATGAGAATCAGCGCGTAGATCAGGTATTTGAGAGCGGCGAGGTCGCCGGTGAGCTTCGCCTGCAGCGCGATGTTCACATAGGTGATGAGCGCGGCCGCGATGATGGAGCCGTTGATGCTCGCCATGCCGCCGAGCACGACCATAACAAGGATCTCGATGGAATAATTGAACGAGAACTTGCTGTAAAGAACGGGCGTGTTGAAATGCCCGAATATCACGCCCGCGACGCCTGCGCAGAACGCGGCGAACACGAAGACGAAGAGCTTATAAAACGTAACGTTGATGCCCATGGCGCGCGCCGCGATCTCGTTGTCGCGGATGGCGGTGATGGCGCGGCCGTGCTTGCTTCTAACTAGGTTCTGGATCAGGAAGAGGACGACAAAGACCGTTATGAACGCCACGATATAGAGCGAAGTAGAGCTGCGGGTGTCGTACTTGATCGCGACGGTGGAAAGGCCCATCGCGCCGCCGAAGAAGGGCAGGTTCTTACAAACGGTACGCACGATCTCACCGAACGCGAGGGTGACGATGGCGAGATAGTCGCCCTTCAGACGCAGCGCGGGCAGACCGACGACAAAACCGAAGAACGCCGCCGCGAGACCGCCGCAGAGCATGGAGATGAGCAGCACCAAAAGCTTTGACTCGATGTGTGAAGTGAGCGCGATGGCGATATAGCTGCCGAGATACGCCCCCACGCACATAAAGCCGGCGTGCCCGAGAGAAAGCTCGCCAAGGAAGCCCACGACCAGGTTCAGGGATACGGCAAGAATGATGCTGTACGCGATCTGCACAAAGAGGTTGGAGGTGGATTTCGGCAGTTTTCCCATCATCTGCAGAACAAGCGCGTAAAGGAACATGACCGCGACGAGGATGTAACAGACGTAATTTTTCAGTTTGAAATCGCTTTTTCTTTTCGCCATTCCGTTACACCTTCTCTCTTCTCTTTTTGCCAAGCAGGCCGATGGGCCGCACAAGCAGAATGAGGATCAGCAGACCGAACTCAATGGCTGTGGTGTAATCCTTGATCGCGTCGATGGAAAGGCAGATCTTTTCGATCACACCCAGCATCACGCCTCCGATCATGGCGCCGGGGATGGAGCCGATGCCGCCGATCACGGCCGCCGTAAAGGCTTTGATGCCGGGCATGGAGCCGAGCAGCGGCTCCACCAGCGGGATCTGCATCAGATAAAACACGCTCGCGGCCGCAGCAAGCGCCGAGCCGATGGCGAAGGTGATCATAATGATAAAGTTTACGTTGACGCCCATGAGCTGCGCCGCGCCGCGGTCTTCCGATACCGCCTGCATGGCGCGGCCTGTGTTCGTTTTGTTGACGAAGAGAGTAAGGCCCGCCATCAGCACCGCGCCGATCACAAGCGTGAGCACGGTGGAAACCGGAATGCTCGCGCCGAGGATCTCAACAGAGCCGAAGGAGCCGAGATTGACCGGCCGCGGCGTTACGCCGAAAATAAGCTGCGCCAGACTCTGCAGCAGGTAGCTCACGCCGATGGCGGTGATGAGCACCGCGAGAGGCGACGCGCCCCGCAGGGGTTTATAGGCAAGCTTTTCCATCAATATGCCCATCAGGGTGCAAAGCACCGCGGCGCCGATCACCGCCACCCAAAGTCCCTTTCCCCAGAACACCATCGTGGTATAGATCGCGTAAGCGCCAACCATGATGATGTCGCCGTGAGCAAAGTTCAGCATTTTGGCGATGCCGTACACCATCGTATAGCCGAGGGCGATCATCGCGTAGATCGCGCCGAGGCTCAGACCGTCAAATAATACGCTCATACTGTTTCGACAACGGCAGGATCCGCCGTTTTTCCTTTCTGTCAGGGTCCGCCGTTACGGAACAAAAAAACGGAAAGCTTCCTGTTCCATAACAAAGCAGGATATGGCAGGGGATCGCTCTCCTGCCATACCCATATACATAGTGTATGCTGCGCCGTCAAAGACGCTGCTCGCCCGGAACGCGCGCGGACTCAGTTGAGTTCGACCACGACGGGCACCTTGGTGCAGGCGCCGGTGGAGTCCCACGTCATACCGCCCGTAACGCCCGTGTACTGGAACGAAGAGGAGGTAAGGGTGGCGACGAGCGCCTCGCCGATGGCGTCGGGCGCGACGGTCACGTTATCCACGCCGATCTGCTCCATGGCAGTCGCAAGCACGTAAACGGCGTCGTAAGCGTCCGCGGCGAACTGATCGGGGATCTCGCCGTCATATTTCCCGCCGAAAGCGTCAACGAAAGCCTTGGTCTTTTCATCCTCGGCAGCGGCGTCGAAGGGGGTGATGTACATGATCTTGTTGGAAACGTCGGCGCCCTCAAGCTGACCCTTGATGCCGTCGAAGCCGTCGCAGCCGTAGAGAACGGCGTTCACGCCCTTGGCCTGGCAGGCTTTCGCGATCAGACCGGCCTGCGTGTAATAGATCGGCATGAAGATCACGTCGCAATCCTTGAGCGCTTCGACCTGGGTGGAGAAATCCTTGTTGTTCTCTTTGTCGAAGGTCTGCTCGGTGTATTCGGTGCCCAGTTCCGCCATCTTGGCCTTGAAGGCGTCGTAAATGCCGGAGGAGTACGGGTCGGAGTTGTCGTAAATCGCGCCAATGTTGGAATAATTCTTGGTAAGCTCTTCAGCGGCAAGCACGCCCTGATCGGGGTCGCCGAAGCAAATGCGGAACATGGTGTCGCTCGCGGCGATCACGTTCGCGGCGGAAGCGGAGGGCGTGATGGCGAATACGCCGTCTTCGGCGGTGCGGGAAGCGAACTGCTCGCAGGAACCGGAGGTGACGGAACCAAGGGAGATCTGCATGCCCTGCTCAAAGAGCTGGTCGTAGGCGTTGCCGGCCTTGGTGGCGTCCGCCTCGTCGTCAAGCATCACGAATTCGATCTCTTTGCCGTTCACGCCGCCCTTGGCGTTGATCTCTTCCACAGCGAGGGTCGCGCCCTTCTGCACCGAGATGCCGTAGGAGGAGGCGTCGCCCGTAAGGGGGCCGGTGGCGCCGAGCACGAATTTGGTGTTCTCGGCCGTGAATTCGCCGGTCTTGGTAAAATCAAAATCACCAATATTTACCGTCGCGTCCGGGGTGGAAGCGCCGTCGGAAGCGTCCGGCGCCGTGCTCTCATTGTTCGTTTTGCCGGCGCAGGCCGCGAACGCGGCGATCAGCGCGAAGCAGAGAACGACAGCAAGAAGCTTTGTGATCTTTTTCATTCTGATTTCCTCCCAAAATAATGAGTTCTGCTCCTCACAGCGCAGCCAGACGCCGCAGGAAACACGCTATAAAATACAATAAATATGGGTGCATGTCAAGAAAAGGGAACAATTTTGTAACAAATCGTCTTTCTTCTTTTTGATAATCCATATTATTTTTTTTGATCAATCGGCGGAATGCCACAGTTTTTCACATATACTGCCGAGTACAAATGACGGCGGCAGCGCGGAAAAGCGTACAGTGCGCAGTGAGCAGTGAGCAGTGAACAGTGAACAGTGAACAGAACGGGCTTCGCCCGTACCCATTCTGTATGATCAGAACGTGAAGCGTTTTCCGAAACTGTTCACTGCGCACTGACCACTGTTCACTCGCGCCGAAGGCGCGTTAAAATGCCGGCCGCATCTCCCCGAAACATCCGCAGGGGAAAGGCCGCCGGGAGAGGCGTGAACCTTTCCCGGCGGATATTTCACATTGCAATATTTCACCCGGCGAAGCCGGATTTCATCGCCGGGAAAGCGGCGATTTCATTGCCGCAAAGCGGCGATTTCATTGCGGCGGCAAAGCCGCCGCAAAGCGGCGATTTCACTGCGTCGGCGCGACCGACGTCATCAGCCGGAACGTTTTCACCTCGAAGGGCGCCAGCTCAAAGGTCAGCTTTCTGCCGACCGACGGAATACGGCGTTCGTTTTCCTCCATCAGGTTCGTTTCGTACACGGTCTCGGGCGCGAAGGGCAGCGAGAGAGTGACGGAGCGGCGTTTTCGCTCGGCTTCGTACACGCGCACGATCACGCCGTCGCCGTCTTCGGCGGGTTTTACGGCGTCCAGCACCGCGCCGGGGGTATCGAGGCTCATCCAGGAGCCGCCGGCGGCGGTATCGGAGCCCGCCGGGTTATACAGGCCGATCAGGCCTTCGTTGAGCTTTTGCGCCTCAAATACGGTACCGGCTTCGTACCAGCCGCCGGCGTGGGGATAAAGGCTGTAGGTAAAACGGTGCTCGCCGACGTCGCCCGTGGGATCGGGGCAGACGGGGCCGCGCAGAAGCGTGATGCTCATCACGTTATCCGTTACGTCGTGGCCGTACTTGCAGTCGTTTAAGAGCGATACGCCGTAGTCGTTCTCGCCGAGATCCACCCACTTGTGGGCGCAGCACTCGAACATGGCGCGCTCATAGGGGTTATTTGCGAAGGTCGGGCGCTCAACGGCGCCGTGGGCGACCTCAAAGGCAGAGTAGCGCGCGCGCAGCTCGAGCGGGAAGGAGGCCTTGAGCACCTTTTCGCGGGCGTTCCACACGGCGTGCGTCTCAAAATCGAGGCGTTTTGAGCCGGCGTAGAGCGCCATACGCTGGGTGATCACGTTTTCGCCGAAGCGGTAGACCGCCGTCACGCTGCCGCAGACCGAGGAGCGCTCGGTAACGGAAACGCTTTCGGCCGTCAGCCGTTCGGAATGCAGCCGGTAGTCGTTTTCAAGGTTCCACGCGCTCTCATGCACGGGCTTGTCGTGGGAGACGGTGAGGATGTTGCCGGGCGCGGAGAGGACCTCGCGTCCGTTTTCCTTATCCCACACGCTCAGCAGGCTTCCGTCTTCGCCGACCGAGACGCGCAGGAACTCGTTTTCGAGAAGGTCGGGCCGCGCGGTCACGGGGCTGATGCCGAGCGCGACGGTATCCGGCGTAAAGCATTTGCAGCCCATGGGCGGCACGTCGCGGGCGATAAAGGTGAGGATGCTGCCCTGTTCGTCGGTCGAAACGGAGGCCGGCATCGCGACGCCGTCGAGATCGAACACGCCGCCCACGCTCCCGGGCACGCGCACGGTAACGGGGCCGGTGACGGGCCGGGGCAGAAAGTTCCATACGACGACCGTATTTCCCCGCCCGACGGAGGCGCTCAGGCGCCTGAGGATCTGTTTTTCGATCCTGCCGCCGCGGCGGAATAGCTCGGCATAATCGAGGCGCGTCTGCTCATATACCTCATGAATGGAGGACCCGGGCAGGATATCGTGGAACTGGTTCGTCAGCAGCAGCCGCCAGAGGGCGGAGAGCTCCTCTCTGAGATCCGCGCCCGAGACGACCGAGAGGAATTCCAGCC
>CADBOC010000421.1 GCA_902796175.1 Oscillospiraceae bacterium
AAGCGGCTGCGCCGCAGCGCAGAGCGCTTTCGCATTCGCCATTGCCGTCGCCCGCAGGGCGAAATCGGCAGGCGTTACAATCTTTTTTATTTAACAGGAAACGAGAAGTTTCCTGTTAAATAAAAAACCCCGCCTTGAGAAGCGCGCGGCTTCTCCCGGCGGGGGCGTTCTGTTTATATTTGTTTTCAGCCGACGGTGTGCGCCAGGAGCTTGAAGTACGATACCAGCATCTGGAAGATCGCCTTGATGAAGAGAACGGGGTAGGAATAAACCGTCGCGGCGAAGGACTGGTCGAAGCATTTTGGATCGGCCTTGCCGGGGGCGGATTTGCTGATCGCGTAGGTATCGATCTCCGTTACTTCGTCTGTCTCGTCGTCCACGACGTAAGCGTGATAGACCAGCCTGCCGTCCTCGATCTGAACGGTCGCGAAGCAGCCGCCCATCTCGCGGGTGGCGTATTCTACCTCCGCCACCTCATGGATGGGGGGGATGGCGTTGTCGTTGATCGAATAGCGCTTGGTGCCGGCGGTGGAGGGGATGATGTAGCAGGTGCCGTCCGGGTCCACGGCGAAGGTCGTCTCTTTGCCGTCAAAGAGCTCGGTGACGTACGTCACGTCTTCGACCGCCGCGTCGCCCTTGACCTGCTTTGTGCGCATATACATGTGGTCGTGGCCCGAGAGAACGAGGTCGATGTCGAGCATATCGATGATCGGCAGCAGGTCGTTGCGCATGATGATCGTATCGGGCTTGTTGATATTCTTGCCGGCGGAATAGAGGGAGCGGTGCATCAGCACGATCTTCCACATGGCGTCGGAATTCGACATATCGTTGATCAGCCAGCTTCTCTGCGCGGCGCTCATCGGGTACATGTCGTTGGAGTTGAGCACGGCGAAGTGCGCGTTGCCGTAGTCGAAGGAGTAGTAGATCCCCTCAATGCTGCGGTTGTCGCTCTGATCGAGGCAGAAGGTGTTCATAAAGCACATCGTGTTCAGCTTGTTGGTGATGTTGCCGTCGTGGTTGCCCGCCACCGGCACGCCCGTGAGGCGGTCGTTGGCGAAGGCGAAATTGTTGAAGTACCAGTCCCACTCGTCGTTCGTGTTGTCGTTCACGTAGTCGCCGAGGTTGACGCAGAATTCGGCCTCCGGCAGCATATCGAGACCCGCCCGCATCGTTTTGGCGGCGTGGGCGAAGTTCTCATCCGAGCTTGCCTGCACGTCCGCGATCGTTAAGAAGGAGAAGCTTCCGTCTTTGTCGTCGGTCACAAAGCTGCATGCTTCGCTCCAGACGTTCGCCGCGGCGTCGCCCACGCGGTAGGTGTAAGCGGTGCCGGGTTCAAGGTCCGTTACGGCGACCTGATGCGAATACTGACCGCGGTAGAGCGAAACGCTGCCAGAATAGCGCCGTGCCCCGGCGAAGCTGCCGTCAAATTCCGCCGTCGGCACGATCTCAAGGTCTGTGTTCGCCTTTTTTACGGTGAACCAGCAAAAGCCCCTGCCGGTCGCGCCGTCGCCGTACATGGAGCAGGAGATCCGTTTCACGCTGTTGTCGTCGGCCGCCGCCGGCAGCGCGAACGAAAGCGCGAGGGTGAGGATCAGCAGCAGCGCGATGGCCTTGGCAAAAATGTGTTTTTTCATGCAGATCTCTCCTTTTTTAGTCTGAGCGCGAAAGCGGCGCGTTGTAACAGCCGCGGGTTTCCGCCTGCTATTATAACGCGCCGGAGCGGGGTTTGTAAATAGGTTTTCGGAAAAGGGAAATAAAAAGTTTGGAGTGTGGAGAGTGGAGGGTGGAGAGCGGAGGGTATAGAGCGGAGAGCGGAGATCGCGGGCGCGATGTATGTCGCCCGGATATGATCCGGCGCTCAAAACGCGAAGCGTTTTCCGAAACGTTTACCTTTTATCTTTCAGTTGCTGAGAGTCAAAGTTTTTCCGTCGCTTACGGCTTTTACGGCGGCGGTCTTTGTTTCAAAGACCGTTACGTTCGCCGCTTCGAGCAGCTCCAGCGTTTTGTCCTCCGCCGGGTTTTTCTCGGAATCGCAGATCACGGCGTAAGAGGGGCTTACGGCTGCGACCAGGTCCTTGAGCCTTTTGCAGTATACGCCGTGGTGCGGCATTTTCAGCAGCGTTACGCGCGAGGCCGCGCCGGAATTCAGCCATTCCTCGAGCCGGTCGTTTTCCGCGTCCCCGGTAAAGAGCAGCTTTACGTTCCCGTGGGTCACGGTCGTGATCAGCGACAGGTCGTTGTCGGCGTCGTCTGAGGAGCCGGCGGCGGCGGTATCGGCGGGCGGGTCCACCCGCACAGAGGCGTCCCCCAGCGTAAATGTAAGGCTTTCGGTGAGCCTCTGCGGCTCGATCCCGTTTTCCGCCATCGCCGCGGCGAACGCCGCGTATTCCTCGCTTTCGCCCTCGTAATCCGGCAGCAGCACGGTTTTGACCGGTATGCCGCCTATGAGCGCCGCGGCGCCGCCTACGTGGTCTTTGTCGAAATGCGTGATCACAAGGGTATCCACCGTCTGTACGCCGGCGTTGTGCAGGGCGCCGAGCAGCTCGTCGCCGTCGTCCGTCTCGCCCGCGTCGATCACAAGCGTTTCGCTCCCCGCCGTCAGCACGATCGCGTCGGCCTTGCCGACCTTCAGAAAGAGGGCGGTCAGCGTATCGGCGGAGGCTGAAGCGCCGGGCGTTCCGGTTTTTGCCGCGCAGCCCGTCAGCAGCCCGGATAGCAGCAGAAGGGAAAGCAAGATGCGCAGCGGTTTTTTTCTGAACATGGAAATCGCCTCCTTTTGGCCGCAGTATAAAGGAAAAAGTTTAAATAGAAATAAAAACAAGGCTTGCGTAAGCGAACCGCTTATGATATATTAACCTTGAATTTTCGAACGGAGGACGGTTTTATGATCAGGATCGGCATTGCGGGCGTGCGGGGGCTTTCTACCCTGACCGGCCTGCGTTTGCTGGAGGACGTTCAGATCACCGCCATGTGCGACCTGAACGAAGAAGCGCTTCAAAACGCGGCCGAAAGGCTCGGCGGCGTAAAGCAGTATCGCGTATTTGAGGATATGCTCGAAAGCGATATCGACGCCGTGATCATCGCGACGCCCATGCAGTGCCACGTGCCGCAGGCGATCGCGGCGCTCGAGGCCGGCAAGCACGTCATGTGCGAGGTGACGGCGGGCGTGAGCATGGATGAGCTCTTCTGGCTCACCGAGTGCGTCGAAAAATACAAAAAGATCTATATGTACGCCGAAAACTACATCTTTACGCCGACCGTGCAGCTCGTAAAGGAGATGGTGAAGGCGGGGCTCTTCGGCGAGCCGTATTACGCGGAGGGCAGCTATCTGCACGATATCTCCGGCCTGCTTGCCTACCCGAACGGCAAGCGCTCGTGGCGCAGCTACTGGCAGTGCGGCAAACGGGGCAATTTTTATCCCACCCACAGTATCGGCCCCGTGATGCAGTGGTTCCCCGGCGACCGCATTACCGAGATCTCCACCTTTTCGCCGGGCGTATGGAACGACCTCGGCGTAAAGCAGGACAGCGGCACCACCACCATGTGCCGCACCGAGCGGGGCAAGCTGATCCAGATCCGCACCGACTGCCTCTCTCCCCGCCCGCACAGCATGGATAAATACCTGCTGCAGGGCACCGCAGGCATTTTTGAATCCGCCGCCTACGGCAAGGGCAGGCTCGCGGGGGACCTCGACCGCGTTTCGCTCGTCTCCAACAAAACGCAGAAGGGCGAGATGGACTGGGAGCCGCTCACCTGCTACGGCGCGTATATGCCCGAACGCTACCGGAACGCGACGGAGGAACAGATCCGCGCGGGGCACGGCGGCGGCGATTTCTTTATCGTGGAGGAATTCATCAACGCCATCCGCACCGGCGTACAGCCGGAGACGGACGTCTATAAAGCATGCGAATGGACGGCGGTCGGGCTGCTCTCGGCCCTCTCGGTCACGAACGGCAGCCGCAGCCTTGAGGTGCCGCGCTTTCGCCCCGCCATGCCGCTGGCGGAAAAGCGCGT
>CADBOC010000422.1 GCA_902796175.1 Oscillospiraceae bacterium
CGACTATGCTACGGCCTTTTTCGGCTTTCCGTTCCCGGGTTTTTTCTCAGGGGATTACTACCCGCTGCTCCCGTGGTTTTTCATCTGTCTTACGGGTTATTATCTTTATCCGCTGCTGACGCGGACCCGCTTTGGTGAGCGGCTGCTCTGTATACGTGTGCCAGTACTGTCGACCGTCGGACGTCTGGCGTTGCCGGTCTATGTTGCGCATCAGCCGCTGCTCTACGGCGCGGTCTGGCTGTATTTTTCGGTTTTCGGGTGAAATTTATATAAAAAGTTTTCAATTTGTCTATTGAACAGGTCTGTTTTTTTTATTATAATAAATCGAATAATGATAGGAAGGAGTGTGAGAGCAGAGCGGTTCCCGGGGAATTGTTTTGCTTACTTGTTTTTTTATGTCTCTTGTACCGATGAAAGAACTGCTGGATTGGGCCGAGTCGCTTCAGTGCGCGGTGGGCGCGTTCAGCGTTGGCAACATGGAGATGGTGATGGGCGCGATCCGCGCCGCGGAGGAGACGAACACCCCGATCATTCTGCAGATCGCCGAAAAGCGCCTCGCGAGTTCCCCCCTGCACCTGATGGCGCCGATGATGATCGCCGCTGCCCGCCGCGCGAACGTGCCGGTGGCCGTGCATCTCGATCACGGGCTTACGGTCGACTGTGTGCGAAAGGCGCTGGGGTACGGCTTTACCTCTGTGATGCTCGACGGCTCTCTGCTCTCTTATGAAGAGAACGTCGCCGTTACAAAGCAGGTGGTGCAGATGGCGTTCGAGGCCGGCGCGACCACCGAGGCGGAGCTCGGGGTCGTAGGCGGCAACGAAGGCGATACGGCGGAGCACGTCATCACCTGCACCGATCCCGAAGTAGCGGCGGACTTCTGCAGACGCACGGGGGTGGACGCCCTCGCCGTCGCCATCGGCAACGCCCACGGCAACTATCCCGTGCTGCCCGAGCTTCGTTTCGACGTGCTGGAGGAGATCGACCGCGCGGTGAACGTGCCCCTGGTGCTGCACGGCGGCACCGGCATTACGGACGAGATGTTCCGTACCGCCATCGGTCTCGGCGTTCGCAAAATAAACATCGCCACCGCGAGCTTTGACGCCTACGCCGCCGCGGCGAAGGAATGCGCCGGCAAAGGCGCGGACTGGTTCGCCCTCTCCGCCGCGTGCGCGGAGGCGGTCTACCGCAACGTGATCCGGCATATAAACGTTTTTTCCATGAAGTAAGGTTCCGGGCGGAGGTTAAAAATGAGAAATGAGAAGTGAGAAATGAGAAGTGAATGACGGGCTCCGCCCGTACCCGTTTTATCCATAAAAACGCGGAGCGTTTTCCGAAGCTTTTCCCTTTTCCTTTTTCCCTTTTCACTGTTAACTTCCCCTGTACAGGCTTTCTGAACGCAGAAAATAAAAAAGGAGGATTTTCCATGCCGTATATCGAATTTGACAAAAGCAAAAAGTATGACCTGATCCTGGTCGGCAGGGTGGCCGTCGATTTTAACCCGATCGACTACTACTGCCCGCTCAACGAAAGCACCACCTTCAAGCGCTATCTGGGCGGCTCGCCGGCGAACATCGCCGTGGGCCTCGCCCGCCTCGGCAAAAAGTGCGGCTTTTTCGCCCGCGTGTCGGACGACCAGTTCGGCACCTTCGTGACCGATTTCTTTGACAAAGAGGGGATCGACACCTCCCGCATCGTCCGCTGCAAAAACGGCGAAAAGATCGGCCTGACCTTTACCGAGATCAAGAGCGAGACAGAATCCTCGATCGTGATGTACCGCAACGAGGCGGCCGACCTGAAGCTTGAATGCGAAGACATCGACGAGGAATACATCAAAGAGGGCGCGGCCGTTCTGATCTCGGGCGTCGCTCTGGCCGAGAGCCCCTCCCGCGAAGCCTCTCTCAAGGCCATGCAGCTCGCGAAAAAGAACGGCATCCCCGTGATCTTCGTGCTCGACTACCGCGCCTACAACTGGAGGAACAAGGATGAGATCGCCGTCTACTATTCCATCGTCGCCTCGAACGCCGACATGATCATCGGCTCCCGCGAGGAGTACGACCTGGCCGAGGGGCTTCTGGGCCTCGACGGCACCGACAAGGCCTCCGCCTCCTACTGGCAGGGCAAGGGCGCGAAGATCGTCATCATCACCCACGGCAAGAAAGGCTCCACCGCCTACACCTGCGACGGGCAGGATTTCTCGATCAAGCCCTTCCCGATCAAGCTGCTCAAGTCCTTCGGCGGCGGCGACGGCTATACCTCCGCCTTCCTTTACAGTCTCTTCGAGGGCAAGGAGATCATCGACTGCCTTGAGTTCGGCTCCGCCTCCGCCTCGATGCTCATCGCGAGCCACGCCTGCAGCCAGGATATGCCGACCGTGCAGCAGGTCAAGGATTTCATCGCCGCCGAAAAAGCGGAGTACGGCGAGATGGTCGCGAGGGTATAACGATGCTCGAGTATCTTGATTATAACGAAGAGGGCGTTAAGACCGTCTGCGAGATGAACGGTTTTCACGCCGACATGGGCATGAACATCTGGGTGCGCATCCTGCAGCCGGGGCAGAAGCTCTCTTTTTGCTCCGATACGCTCGAGACCGCCGCGCTGCTCCTTGCGGGGCGCGTGGTCTTCAGCTGGGGGGAGAGAAGGGAAGACTGCGCCCGCAAGGATCCCTTCGATCTCAAGCCCTGGACGCTCCACGTCAGCCGGAACTCCGCCTTTACGGTGGAGGCGGTTGAGGACAGCCGCGTGCTCATTCAGCAGACGGATAACGACAAAGAGTGGGCGCCCCGCTTCTATACGCCTGAGAATTGCCTCTATCAGGAATTCGGCAAGGGCCAGTGGGGCGGCGCGGGGCACCGCGTGGTCTCCACGATGTTCGACCCCGATAACGAGCCGGATTCCAACATGGTGCTGGGCGAGGTCTTTACCAAGGCCGGCAAGTGGAGCAGCTACCCGCCGCACCACCACCCGCAGCCCGAGGTCTATTACTATGAGTTCGATAAGCCCCAGGGCTTCGGCGCGTGCTTCAACGGCGACGACGTGTATAAGACCGCGAACGGCTCCGCCTGCTACATCGAGCCCGGCAAAGACCACCAGCAGGCCGCCGCCCCCGGCTATGAGATGTACTACGTGTGGATGATCCGCCACATCGATGGCGACCCCTGGTACAAAACCACCCGCTTCGTCAGCCCGGAGCATGAGTGGCTGGTGAATCAATGACATTCTGTCATTGATTCAGTCGCAAGTCG
>CADBOC010000423.1 GCA_902796175.1 Oscillospiraceae bacterium
AGCAGCCCCGCCCGCTCCGTTTCGGTTAGCGTCTTCGCGGCGGGATCCGTATTTACGGCGTCGTTCCACGCGGCGCCGAGGTCGCCGCTCTCGGCATACCCCGACAGCACCCGCTGCGGAAAGGAAAACCCCGCCGGCGCCGAGAGGCGGAGCAGCCGCGGCATTTCGGCGTAAAGCCAGCCGCAGGCTTCCCGCATGCCGGAAAAAAACAGAAAAAAACCGTTCAGAGCCGCCGCGCGCCGTTTGAGGCGTTTGAGCCGTTCAAACAGAAACAGGCTGACAGGCGCGATCAGCAGCAGCGCTCCCGCAAATCTCACGTTCGGCCTCCTCCCGGGTCAGGATACGCCCGATCCTTCCGCGTCCGCCGGGCGAAAGCTCGAGCACCGTACGGAACAGCCCCGTTCCGATCAGCCGGCGCACGGCGGGTCTCTCCCCCGCCTGCCGTACGTCGGCCGCGTGGACCGAGGCAAGAAAGCATATCCCCGCGTTCGCCGCGGCCGCAATGCCGGCCGCCTCGGCTTCGCCGCCCAGCTCATCGCATACCACGTACTCGGGCGAGAGCAGCCGAACGGCGTGCAGCAGCGCCGAAAGCGGATCGGGGATCGGCACAAGATCCGCCGTAAGCACCTCCGGCGCGTTTCGCAGGAACGGAGAAAACTCCCCGTTCACATCCAGTACGGCCGTGCGCCTGTAAACGCCCGTCACGCCGGAGGCGAGCCAGAACACGCAGTGCCTGAGCAGCGTGGTCTTTCCCGTTCCCGGGGCGCCGACGACCAGCGCGCCGCCGCCCCGCGCCAGCACGGAGAGAAGCGCCGGATCCGGTTCTCCCCTCCCGCTATAGGGTATGCGGATATTGAGGGAGGTTATGCCCTGGGGCGGATAATTCCCGTCCGCGCCCGCTCCGCACACGCCGATGCGGCAGCCGCCGCGCGGCAGAAAGCCCCGGCTGAGGCTCTCACGGTGCAGATACGGCGAAAAATCCGCGGCGCGGTCCAGAACGGCCTTCAGATCCTGCGGCCGGGGCCGCAGGGCCCCCGCCCCGGGCGCCGAGGCAAGCGCCCCGTTCCCGTGACAGAACAGCAGCGCCGAAGCGGTCTGGAACGCGACCGCCTTGCCGGCGTACGCGCGGATCTCGCACACCGGCTCCCCCGCCGCCGCCGCGCAGAGCTCCAGCGGTTCCCTGAATCCCGGCCCGAACAACCGGACCGCCCCGATCAGCTCCGTCTGCGTCTTCATCTCCGCCTCCGTCGGATCCGCCGGTAAGCCCGCCGGAAAAAGCGGGATTGACAAACCGGCCGAATCTTTATATAATGACTTTGCCTTACTGCCGTGCGGCGTCTGCCGTACGCGCCGCATCCTTTCTATATCTATGCTTGGGACGGTAACGATATGAAAGACAGAAACCGAATACGCATATATCCCTACGCCGTGCTCAAACGGCTGCTCGACGTTGCGCTCTCCCTTTTTGCCCTCGCCCTCTCGGCCGCGCCCATGCTGCTGATCGCCGCGCTGATCCGATCCGATTCGGGCGGCGGCGCGCTGTTCAGACAGACGCGCGTCGGCCGGAACGGCCGCCTGTTCACCTGCTACAAATTCCGCACCATGTCGAGCGCGACGCCCGCCTCCTGCGCCACCAGAAGCCTTGACAACGCCGATTCCTATATCACAAGGATCGGCAGATTTCTTCGCAGAACAAGCCTTGACGAGCTGCCGCAGCTGCTGAATATCCTCAAGGGGGATATGAGCCTCATCGGCCCCCGGCCCCTGATCCCGGAGGAGACCGACGTGCACCGGCTGCGCGCCGCCGCCGGGGTCTACCGCCTGCGCCCCGGGCTCACGGGTTGGGCGCAGATCCACGGCAGAGACTCCGTTTCACCGGAGGAGAAGGCAAAAATGGACGCGTGGTATCTCGCGCACTGTTCGCCCGGCACAGACCTCAGGATCCTTGCAGACAGCATCCTGCCCGTGCTTCTGGGCAAAGACATACACGAAGGCCGTTCCGATTAGGAACGGTTTTTTTGTTTATATTTTTGAATATTTTTTATTATATTTGTCTAATACGACCATTACATTCCGGCCTTTTTTATGCTACAATATGTATAAGCAAAAGGAGGCAGAAAAGATGCTGCAGGTAGATTCCTATACCGTATACGGCGCCAACGGAGTATGCAGGATCAGCGACATCCGAACCGAAAAGCTCTGCGGCACAAAAGAGCTGTATTATGTGCTGAGCCCCATCGGCGGCGAAAGCTCCACGATCTACGTGCCCGTAAAAAACGACGCGCTGGTCGCGAAAATGCGCCGTCTGCTCAACAGAGAGCAGATCGCCGCCCTGCTGCGG
>CADBOC010000424.1 GCA_902796175.1 Oscillospiraceae bacterium
AACCTGGGGATGGACTATGTGGATCTGTATATTTACCACATGTGGGACTGGCAGACGCCCATCGAAGATATCATGGACGGCCTGAACCGTATCGTGAAGGCGGGGAAGGCCAGATATATCGGCATTTCCAACTGCTTTGCCTGGCAGCTCGCAAAGGCAAACGCCTTTGCGGAGAAGGAGGGCTTTGCGAAGTTTGTTTCCGTACAGGGGCATTATAATCTGATCTTCCGTGAGGAGGAGCGCGAAATGGTTCCGTACTGCAGGGAAGAAAACATCGCGCTTACGCCCTACAGCGCATTGGCGTCCGGCAGGCTGTCGCGGAAACCCGGGGAAAACGGCACGAAGCGCGCCGCGGAGGACGCCTTCGCAAAGCTCAAATACAACGCGACGGCGGCGCAGGACAGCGCGATCGTCGCCCGGGTCGCAGAACTGGCTGAAAAGCGCGGCGTGACCATGACGGAGATCTCCCTTGCATGGCTGCTCACCAGGGCGGCTGCCCCGGTCGTCGGCGCGACGAAGCTGCGTCATATCGAAGGCGCGGCAAAAGCGGTGGATCTGGAACTCACGGACGGGGAACTCGCATATCTGGAAGAACCGTATGTGCCGCATGCGCTCGCCGGCGTCATGGCGCAGAACAAACCCGCAAACGCCAACGAAAAGCACGTCTGGTCCACGGGGACCTGATCGATCCTGTCGGACGGACAGAAAAATGAACGCAGGGGAGCCGGCGCTTTCTTTCAGAAGCCCGCTCGCCCTGTTCGCGGCGTACCGCCGCATACCGGCGGCGTGCAGAAGGCGGCGAGTGAAAAACCTGCGGAGAAGCGGTCCGCGCCGTTCAGCTCAGTTCAAAAAACACGAAGCCGTAGGGCGGTATGTCTGTACGGAGCGTCACCCGGTCCGACCGGACCTCCGCTTCGCACCGAAAGCCCTCAGCGCGGACGTACGCCCGGTCCACGAAGACGGTCGGCGCGTAGATCGGGTCGGGAAAAGCATTCCACAGCCCGACCGCAAGCCGTTCCCGGTCCTTTTTTGCCAGCACGTACAGCTCCGGGCAGCCCGGGCAGAAGGCCGGCAGCGTTTTTCCGCAGGCTTTGACAAAAGCATGGATCTGTTTCTGTCTGGTATACTGACGGAACCAGTCCTGCGCGTCAAAATATCCTTCAAAGGCGTATATCAGAAAAACCTGACCTGCGGCGTTTTTGTATGTGTACGAAAGCGGGATATCCGTTTCGTCTTCTGTTTCGTATCGGGAAAGCGCCTGCGCGTTCGGCGAAAGGACCAGCTTCCGCGCCCCTGCGGCGGAGGGGATCGCCACGCGCTCGTTTCCGTCTGCGTATGTTTCCGTTTCGACCCGGATCCGCTCCCCGAAAGAGAGGATCCCTACGTCAACGCCTTTTTGGGCCAGCCTTTGAGCCGCCGAAACGTCCAGGATCAGGCCGTTCTCAAGCGCGTCCTCCGGCGTTGCCAGCACGTCGTCCCCGAAAGCGGCGCCAACCGTGCCGAGCCCCTCGTAAACGGTGGGAATGCTGTTCGCCGCAAGAAAACGTGCGGTCGCGGAGAACGCCAGCTCCTGCGCCCCGGCCGTACCTGCGATCCGTTCGGGAACGGAAAAGGTACGGTATTTATCCGCTTTGTCCCAACAGCGCACGCCGACGGCCGTTTTGCCGCCGAACATCCTCTCCGCCGCGGCATAGGCCTCCCGGTTGCGCAGCGCGGCTTCATAATAGCCCGTTTCATAGTCCGCGCCGGCGGTGTAATCCTGCATGTATTTCAGAATGCCGTCGGTGCCCCCTGCCGCTCTGAGCGCCGTATCAAACAGTTCAAGAAACGCCGCGGGCGTTTTGTATCTCGGCCGCGGATACGTATCTCCTTCGCTGAATATCTCGATCCGGCTGTCCTTTCGCCGGGCGCCCTCGCTGCGCTCCAGCTCGATCACGTCGCAAAGCCGGTGCCCCCAGTGCCGCCCCGCGGCCCAGTACGGCGCGCCGATCAGCCGGTAAAAGGGCCTTGTTCCGCCCGCCATGATCCGGCTCAAACGGTCCGGCGTCGTTCCGTCAAGGTCCCATGATGTGATGCAGCTGCAGAAACCGAGCCGTATATCGGGGTCGACCGAATCTACATGGGCGCGCATGGCGGCGGCAAAGGCCTCCAGCGCTTCTCCGTTGGCCTGCACAAACGCGTTCCGCAGATCGCCGGCTCCGCCCGCGAGCAGTTTTTCCTTCAGCTCCGCCTGCGTAACCGTTCGGTGAAGGATCGACCCGATCCTTTTTTTGTGAAGAGGACACGTACACCCAAAGCCCATATCCTGAAAACCGTACCGGTAGTCGTCGTCAAACAGGATCAGCGTCACCCCTGTGCGGGCGATCTCCTCTAAAAAAGCGCCCATCCGCTCCCGGTACGCCTCATCCATCGGGCATACGGTCATGGCGGAAACGCGTCCGTCAGGCGCTTCCATACGGGTAAAGCCCATATCCGGTTTCAGCAAAAACGCCCAAAGCCAAGCGCCGACCTCGAAGCCCCGTTCCCGCAGGAAGGCGCTGTTTTCTTTGAGCGCAGAGAGCTCCTCTTCCCGTACAGGCGAAAGCAGGCAGTTCTCCCGCAGCGCGAGAAAAACCCGTTTTACGCCAAGCTTGAGCAGCCGGGCCGCGATATGCTCCCGCCCGGCGCGGCGAAACGCATCATTCATAAGCGGTACCGCAGTTTCGTATCGGTTCATCCATGTCGCCTCCGTATCGTTCCGGATCTATTGACCGTCTTAAATGGATCGGCCGGTTTCAGGGGGTAAAGGGTCCCTACGGCAGAAGTCCGCAGATTCCTCCGGTCAACCGGTTCTTCGCGATCCCGGATGGTTTGTCAGTCCATGTGATCGCTGAAGTAAGCTTTATGACAATCCTTGATTATTATGCGCATTTTTTTCTGTAATGTCAAGGAAATATGAACAACGAAGATAAGAAGCGGAACGATGGGCAGAAAAAGGCGGAAACGGTAAAGAAGACGGCGAA
>CADBOC010000425.1 GCA_902796175.1 Oscillospiraceae bacterium
AGCGGCGGATAAACCGTAACAGGTTATCTCTTGGAGAACTGCGGAGCGCGGCGGGCGCCTTTGAGGCCGTATTTCTTTCTCTCTTTCATTCTGGGGTCTCTGGTGAGGAAGCCGGCTTTTTTGAGCTCGGGGCGGAGATTCTCGTCGTACTGCAGAAGGGCTCTGGCGAGGCCGTGACGGATGGCGCCGGCCTGACCGGTGACGCCGCCGCCCTGCACTCTGCAGATCACGTCGAACTTTTCGCCGGTGCCCGTGAGGTTCAGGGGCTGGCGAACGATGAGCTTGAGGGTCTCAAGGCCGAAATAATCGTCGATCTCGCGGTTGTTGATCACGATCTTGCCGGTGCCGGGATACACGCGGACACGCGCGACGGATTTCTTTCTTCTGCCGGTGCCGTAGAAATAAGGATTGCCTTCGTACATTCGTTTCTTCCTCCTTTACTCAAAAGTCTCTCGCTTCGGGCTTCTGCGCGGCGTGCTTGTGCTCGGGGCCCGCGTACACGTGCAGACGGTTGAACGCCGCTCTGCCGAGGGTGTTGGCGGGAAGCATGCCCTTAACGGCCTTTTCAACCACGAAAACGGGACGCTTCTTCATCAGGTCGGCGTACTTCACGGTCTTCAGGTGGCCGATGTAGCCGGTGTGATGATAATACATTTTCTTCTGCAGCTTGTTGCCGGTAAGCACGACCTTGTCGGCGTTCACGATCACAACGTGATCGCCGCAATCCACGTGGGGGGTAAAGGTGACCTTGTGCTTGCCGCGGAGCAGCACGGCGGCTTCGACCGCCAGCTTGCCCAGGCGTTTGCCGGCAGCGTCGAGAACGTACCACTTGCGTTCCACGGTCTGCGGCTTTTCCATGTAGGTTGACATAGTTCTGCCTCCTGTTTTTTTCTTTTTCAACAGGGGCAATCATACCACAAGCCGCGGGGCTTGTCAACAGCATTTTTTTGATTTTTCAAACGAAAACCGTGTTTCCTCTGTTTTTCTTCGATTTTCTTTGATTTTGACGCATTTTCCTCGCGAACGATTTTTTACCGCGCCGTTTTCTTAACTTTCGGTACTTGTGATTGACTTTGCCTGTGTTCTCGTCTATAATAAACATAATTATCAGCCGGCGCGCTTCGCCGGTATCTTGAGGATCGGAGGAACCGTTCCGCATGGCAAAGATCGCGATCGTCTCCGCAGACGTAGCCCTGCCCGGCGAAAAGGGCCTTTCGCGCGTGTATTACATCGCGGAGGTCTTTCACCGCCGCGGCTTCGACACGGAGCTTATCATCTCGGATTTTCAGCACTGGCAAAAGAGGTACCGAACCCCAAAGGAAATGACCGCGGCGCAGAAGGCCGCGCCGTTTTGTCTCACCTTTCTGCACGGGCGTTCGTACAAACGGAATATAGAGCCGCGCCGCATCGCGGGGTATTGGCAGCTGGGCCGGCGCGCCGCGTCGTATCTGGCGCGGGGCGATCACGATATCATATACAGCCTGATCCCCTCGAATTATCTCTCCGCCGCGGCGACCTCCGTTTTCAGAAAAAAGGGAAGGCCCGTGATCGTGGACGTGGAGGATCTCTGGCCCGAGGCGATGCGCATGGTGCTCGACGTGCCGATCATAAGCGACCTGCTGTTCTTCCCCTTTTCGCATTACGCGAAACAGGCGTACAAAAACGCGGACGCGGTGGTCGGCTCCTCCGACACCTACCGCGACGAACCGCTCAAATACGGCGTTCGGCCGAAAAAAAGCAAGACCGTGTACGTGGGCACCGATCTTCGGGACTTTGACCGCGGCGCTGCCGAGGCGGCCGACCGGGTCCCCGAAAAGCCGGAGGATGAATTCTGGGTGACCTACGCCGGTACGCTCGGCACCAGCTACGACATACCCACCCTGATCGACGCGGCGGCGCTGCTGCAAAAGCGCGGCGACCCGGTCACGGTGCAGCTGCTGGGCGACGGCCCGCTGGCGGAGGCGTTCAGGGCGCAGGCGAAGAACAGCGGCGCGGACGTGCGCTTTGCGGGCTTTCTGCCCCACG
>CADBOC010000426.1 GCA_902796175.1 Oscillospiraceae bacterium
CAACCGGAACGCTCTGCGCTACCGCCTGACGCCGGAGGAGATCCTCTCAGCCGCCGAAGAGGGCCACGCCCTGGGCTTTCGCACCTTCGTGCTGCAGGGCGGCGAGGACCCGTATTATACGGACGCGCTTCTCTCGGGCGTGATCGGGGAACTCAAGCGCCGCTTTCCCGATTCGGCCGTCACGCTCTCGCTGGGCGAACGGGGCGAAGCGAGCTTCCGCCGGCTTTACGAAGCCGGGGCGGACCGCTACCTGCTGCGGCACGAAACGGCGGATAAGGCGCATTACGAAAGCCTGCACCCGAAAGAGATGTCCTTTGAAAACAGAATGGAAAGCCTTGCCCTGCTGCGGCAGATCGGCTACGCCGTCGGCGCCGGCTTTATGGTCGGCTCCCCCGGTCAGACGAACGCGACCCTCGCGAAGGACCTGGCGTTCATCCAGTCGTTCAGGCCCGATATGTGCGGCATAGGCCCCTTTATCCCGCACCGGGATACGCCCTTCGGCGACCGCCCCGCCGGAACGCTTGCCGATACGCTGCGGCTGCTGAGCGTCATACGCCTGATCGACCCCACGGTGCTGCTCCCCGCAACGACTGCCCTTGGTACCATAGCGCCGGACGGCCGCGAACAGGGGATCCTCGCGGGGGCGAACGTGGTGATGCCGAACCTCTCCCCCGTCGCCGTCCGCAAAAAATACGAGCTCTACGACGGCAAGATCTGCACGGGCGAGGAATCCGCCCAATGCGCCGGCTGTCTCAGGCAGCGGATGAAAGCGATCGGCTATGAGATCGTTACCGGCCGGGGAGACAGGGTTATAAAAAAAGATGAAAGATGAAAGACGAAAGATCAAAAAAATGACGAAAGATAAAAGACGAAAGATCAAAAAATGACGAAAGACGAAAGATAAAATACGAAAGATAAAATACGAAAGACTGGAGACGATCATCATGGCTATTTACGATCCGAAGTCCCTGCGGGCTGAGGAGTTCATCAACGACGGGGAGATACGCGAAACGCTGGCCTGGGCTGAGGAACACAAAAACGACATGCCGCTCATCGAAAGCATCCTTGAAAAGGCGCGGCCCGTCAAAACCGAACACGGCTGCATGTGCCGGGGCCTTACCCACCGGGAGGCGAGCGTTTTGCTCGCCAACGACAATCCGGCGGTCACCGAACGGATCTATGAGATCGCGGAGGAGATCAAGCTCGCCTTCTACGGCAACCGCATCGTGATCTTCGCGCCGCTCTACCTCTCGAACTACTGCGTCAACGGCTGCGTCTACTGCCCATACCACATGAAAAACAAACACATCCCGCGCAAAAAGCTGACGCAGGAAGAGGTGCGGGCGGAGGTGACCGCGCTGCAGGATATGGGCCACAAGCGCCTCGCGATCGAAGCGGGCGAAGACCCCGTGAACAACCCCATCGAGTACATTCTCGAGTGCATCCGCACCATCTACAGCGTGCACCACAAAAACGGCGACATCCGCCGCGTGAACGTGAACATCGCCGCGACGACGGTGGAGAATTACCGAAAGCTGAAGGAGGCCGGCATCGGCACCTACATCCTGTTTCAGGAGACCTATCACAAAGAGAGCTATCTGAAGCTGCACCCGACCGGCCCCAAGCACGATTACGATTACCACACAGAGGCGATGGACCGCGCGATGGAGGGCGGCATCGACGACGTGGGCCTCGGCGTGCTCTTCGGGCTGGAGCTCTACAAATACGAATTCGCGGGGCTGCTGATGCACGCGGAGCACCTTGAGGCCGTTCACGGCGTAGGCCCGCACACCATCAGCGTGCCGCGCGTAAAACGGGCCGACGACATCGACCCCGCCGCCTTCGACAACGGCATCGACGACGAGACCTTCGCCAAGATCACGGCCTGCATCCGCCTTGCCGTGCCCTACACCGGCATGATCATCTCCACCAGAGAGACCGAGGCGGTGCGCTCCAAGCTCCTGCGCCTCGGCATTTCGCAGGTGAGCGGCGGCTCCCGCACCAGCGTCGGCGGCTACACCGAGGCCGAACGCCCGCACGAGACCGAGCAGTTCGACGTTTCCGACCAGCGCTCCCTCGACGAGGTGGTGCGCTGGCTGATGGAAAACGGCCACATCCCGTCGTTCTGCACCGCCTGCTACCGCGAGGGGCGCACCGGCGACCGCTTTATGAGCCTGTGCAAAAACGGGCAGATCCTGAACTGCTGCCACCCGAACGCGCTGATGACCCTCGCCGAATACCTGGTGGACTACGCTTCCCCCGAAACAGCCCGGATCGGTTGGGACATGATCCGAACCGAGCTCGGGCGTATCCCGAAAGAAAAGGTTCGCGACATCGCGGCCGAACACATTAAGGATATCCGAAATTCGAACAAACGCGATTTCAGATTTTAAGGAGACCCAGCCATGAGTCTGCACGAAACCGTTTCCGGCGAACGCGTTCACATCAGCTTTTTCGGGCTGCGCAACGCCGGAAAATCCAGCCTGATCAACGCCGTTACGGGGCAGTCGCTGAGCGTGGTATCAGACACGCCCGGCACCACGACCGACCCTGTGAAAAAGGCCATGGAGCTGCTGCCGCTGGGCCCGGTGCTGCTCACCGATACCCCGGGGCTGGACGACGTCGGCGAGCTCGGCGGCCTGCGCGTGCAAAAGGCGTTCGAAACGCTCTCCCGTACGGATATCGCCGTACTGGTGACCGACGCCGCCGAGCCGCTCACAGACCTTGAAACGCAGCTGCTGGGGCGCTTCCGTGAAAAGGGGCTGCCGCACCTGATCGCGCTCAACAAGGCCGATACGCTCGCCGCAAGACCCGCCCCGCCCGAAAACGGGATATACGTCAGCGCCCTTACCGGCGAAAACGTACAGGCGTTCAAGGAACGGCTCGCCGCCCTCGCACCCAAAACGCCGCAAAAATACCTGATCGCGGACCTGCTCGTCCCCGGCCGCCCCGTTCTGCTCGTCGTACCCATAGACGCCGCGGCCCCGAAGGGCAGGCTGATCCTGCCCCAGCAGCAGACGCTCAGGGAGCTGCTGGACGCGCACATCCCGACGCTCGTCTGTCAGCCGCGGGAGCTTTCCGGAGCGCTGACCATGCTGAACACGCCCCCGCAGCTCGTGATCACCGATTCGCAGGTCTTCGGCGCGGTGGATCGGGACGTGCCGCCCGATATCCCGCTCACTTCCTTTTCGATCCTCTTCGCGCGGTACAAGGGCGAGCTTTCCGCTCTGCGGGCAGGGGCCGAAAAGCTGGGATCCCTCAAAGACGCAGACCGCGTTCTGATCGCGGAGGGATGCTCGCATCACCGCCAGTGCGGCGACATAGGGACCGAAAAAATGCCCGCCTGGATCAAAAACGCCTCCGGCGCGAGCCCGGCGTTCGAATTCTGCTCCGGCGGGGAGTTTCCGGCGGATCTGAGCCGATACGCGCTGATCGTGCACTGCGGCGGCTGCATGCTCAACGAGACCGAAATGAAAAGCCGCATGCGCCGCGCCGAAGAGGCGGGCGTACCCATCGTAAACTACGGGGTCGCCATCGCCGAAATGCACGGCATACTGCCGCGAAGCACAGCCTTTTTCGACCGAGACCAAGGAGGTGGACCCGCTGAACACATTCCCCGATTCCATTGATCTTGCTTTGCGTGAAGCGCGGTTCTCCGAAGCGATACGCCTTACGGACGGGATCCTTGCCGAAGACCCGAAGAACGCCGCCGCGTGGGAAAAACGCGGGCTTGCCGCCGCCGCGATGCAAAACGAGGGGGATGCGGTAAACGCGTGGATCTGCGCCCTCAGAGCAGCCCCGCCCGATGAACGCCCGCAGATGGAAGCGCGCGTCGCCCCCGCCGCCGGGGCGCTTTTGACCGGCACGCTGCAAAGCCGCGCCGACGCCTACGCCGGGGCGCCTTCCCCGCAGACCTTTTCCGCGCTCATCCGCGCGCCGGGAGACTGTCTCAGCCGCATGAACGACTTAACGGCGCAGACGGCGCTGCCCATGGCGGCCGGCGCGCTCGGCACCCGCTTTGCGCGCATCCTGTACGAAGCCGCCGTCGCCGCCTTCGCCGCCGCCGGGCAGGGCTACGGCCCGGCGCACAGCAGCATGCAGCGCTGGCAGTGGGAGACCTATACCGAGACCGCCGACGACTGTCTGGAGCTGCTGCAAAGCGCCGCCGCGCTCTGCCGCGAAAACGACCTCGGCAAAAGCATCTGCGACCGCTACGTTCTCATCGCCGAACAGGTCGCCGCCTCCTGCGCATGGAAATACGCGGGGAAGGGCGCGGGGGAAGACGGCTATGAACCCGAACGCACCTTTACCGAACACGCGAAACGCCTGCGCCGCGAGAGCATGCGCGCCATGCGCGTGATCCGCGGGTATTTTGAGGCGGACCAGATCGGCAGGCTTTCCGCCGATCTCGCCGCCGCCCGCGCGGATGAGGACGCCAGAAGAGGCGCCGCCGTCTACTGGGCGGCCCACGGGGAAGAAAAACGGCAGCTTGAGGCCGAGCGCAAGCGCCTGCGCACCGCGGCGCAGACCGCGCTCGGGCAGCTTCAGACGCTGAACACCGACCCGCAGGCCCCCGCCCGGCGGCAGACCCGCGAGCGGCTGCAGGCGGAGCTTTCCGCTCTGGGGCCGTTCCGCGGCAAAGAGAAAAAGGCGCTCCGCCAAAAGCTGGAGGCCTTCTCCGTTCTGGAGGCCGAACGGGAGGAAAAGCGCGCGGCGCAGCGCAAAAAACTGGAGTGGACCGTCAAGAAATCCCGCGCCCGCATCGCCGAGATAAACCGCATTTTTTCCGCGCCGCACCCGCCCGCGCCGCAGCCCGCCGGCAGCGGCACCATCGAAAACGCCCTGCGAAACGGCAGGCTCAGCGCAGACGCCGAGACGCTCGCGGCGCGTCTCGCCCGGCTGCTGCCGGATACCGTTTTTCCCGAAGCGGTATGCCCGATCGGCGGCGCGCCCGTTTCCCCGCCGGAGGCTTTCCGCTTTTCCGGCGGCGGACTGTTCTGCCGCTTCGGCAAAAAGAACGCGCCGCCCGCGGGCGACGCCGCCATGCCCGTGCTGTTCTTTCTGAACGCGGACGCCGGCGCGCCGCCGGACGGTCTGCTGCTGCAGGGCCCGGCGGCGTACGCCGCCGGGGAGGAGGCGCTGCACGACTTCGCGCTCGTCGCCTCGGGCATTCTGCTGCTGCTCAGCGGTGAACCGGACCGCCCCGCCGCCGAACGCGCGGTGCTCACGCTCCGCCACGGCAAAACGGGCGCGCCGGTCGATTTCGGCGATCTGCGTCTGAGCTTCGGCTTTGCGCGGCAGACCCTGCCGGACGGCCGGACCGTACAAACCGAACACATCTGCTTTCTGCCCGTTTCCGGCAGAAGATCCACATAGAAAAGGAGAGAACGACGCCATGCAGAAAATACACCTTGCGCACGTTCTGGCGCGGGAATGCCGCATCTTCGACCTGCTCGACCCCGCCGTGCCGCCCGCCCTGTTTGAGCTCGCCCAAAACCCCGTAAAGCCGGAGCTTTCCGCCGTGCGCGAACCGCTCCCCTCAAAAAAAGACGCCTATACCTGCTTTGCCGAAACCGACGGCGCGCTGTGGCTCGGCGCGCCGAACGGCCTGACGCGCTATGCGCCGAAGGCCCCGCGCGAAGCGGACCGCGTGATGTTTTTCTCCGCCCAGCGCAACCTCGCGGATAACCGCGTGCTGGCGGTCTACGCGCCCGACAAAGCCCGCGAGGAGGTCTGGGCGCTGACCGAGACCGCCGCGTCGCGCATCACGCTCAGCGAAGTCGGGGCGGAGGAGAAAGCCCGCCGCCTGACGGAGGAGAGCCTGCGCTACGTCGACCGCCGCGGCATGGTCACACAGCGCGACCTCACCGTCGCGAGAGAACCGGACTCCCGCGTGCCCTACGGGCATTCCGACAACTCCGGCAGCTTTACCGCCGGCTTCGCCGTGGGGGAGCTGTGCAAATACGCCTATTACAAAAGGAAATACGGCCCCGGCGACCCCAGAAGCAAAGAGGCGCGGAAAAGCGCCGTGCGCGCGACCGAAGCGTGCCAGCTGCTGATGTACATCTCCTGCCGGGGCGACGGCTTCGTAGCCAGGACCTACCTTGCTCCCGGCGAGCCTGTGCCGGACGACGGCCTGTTCTACCGCATCGAAAACGGCGAAGCGACCTGCCTGCCGACCAGCCAGTCAAAGAGCCTGCGCATCGCGGGCAAAAGGATCCCGGCGGCGGCGCCGGTCCCGAAACGCCTGTCGCACCTGTTCGAGGACGAAGGCCACACGATCGACGGCATCGTATACAAGGGCGATACCAGCAGCGATGAGATCACGCACCAGTATCTGCTGATCTACTTCGCCCACGAGATCCTCGGCGAGGAGGACCCCGAGCTCGATGAGATCATCAAAACCTCCGCGAAGAACACGCTGCGCCACATTCTGAAAAACGGCAATCGCCTGATGGAGTGCAACGGGGAGCCGACCACCTGGGCCAAGTGGGACGAGGACTATTTCTCCTCCCCCCTCGGCTGGTCGGACGCGTGCCTCAACGCCGCTGAGCTGCTGATGTACCACCGCGTGGTGATGCACGTTACGGGCGAACGGGGCGAATGGGAGGAGAGCTACCGCCGCCTCGCCCTTGACCGCGGCTACGCCGCCCTTTCGGCAAAGCACGACATGCGCTTTCACATCAGCGCCGGCAACGGCGGTCTGGAGCAGGTGGAGGAGCTGATGTACGGCGACAACATGCTCGCCACCTGCTCTTACTGGCTGCTGATCGCGCTGGAGCCGGACGAAAAGCTGCGCGAAGTCTACCGCGAGGGCTACCGGGGCTGGAACGGCACCTTCCGCCGCGAGCACAACCCCGCCTACGACATCCCCTTTATGCTGAGCTGCCCGAACGACCCGGTGGACGTCGAAATGCTCGCCGACTGGTTCCGCCGGCAGGATATCTCGCGCCTCGCGGCGGACGTCTCCGTCAGCGGAAGGCAGGACGTGCCCATGCGCTACCGCTTCGGCGGCATGCGCGAGACCTCGTGGCTGCTGATGCCCGACGAACGGGCGATCTCAAAATACGACCGCAATCCCTACGCCTACACCGATACGCACAACCACCGCGGCATTTACCATCTTGAGAGCTGCTACGTATACACCTTTGCGTTCTGGCTCGGCAAATATTACGGTCTGATCGAGGAGGAAGACGAAGCATGAACGAGATCCCGAAAACGTTTCTGATCGGCAACGCCCATCTGGACCCCGTATGGCTCTGGCGATGGCAGGAGGGCTGCGGCGAGGTGCTGCAGACCTTCCGCAGCGCGCTGGACCGACTGAAGGAATACGACGACTTCGTATTCACCTGCTCCTCCGCCGCCTATTACCGCTGGGTGGAGGAGATCGACCCCGCCATGTTTGAAGAGATCCGCGCACGCGTCAAAGAGGGGCGCTGGGTCCCCGTAAACGGCTGGTGGGTGCAGCCCGACTGCAACATGCCGAGCGGCGAGAGCTTCGCGCGGCAGGCGCTGGTCTCGCAGCTCTACTACTATGAAAAATTCGGCCGGATCTGCAAAACGGGCTACAACGTGGACAGCTTCGGCC
>CADBOC010000427.1 GCA_902796175.1 Oscillospiraceae bacterium
CCTTGCGGCGTTTTCGCCGCCGAAAGACGCCGTTGCCCGCGTCGGCTGCAAAACGATATATTGCGCGGGAAGCGATACTGCGGAATTTCACGTCGTCGCCGTAGACTGCGGCATGAAGAAAAATATCCTGCGTACCTTTATCGGACGGGGCTGCCGTGTAACGGTCGTGCCGTGGAACACAACCGCTGAAAACATCCTCGCGCTGGATCCCGACGGGGTGTTCCTGTCCAACGGACCCGGCGATCCCACGGACGTGCCGGAAACGGTGCGCGCCGTAAAAGCGCTTCTTGGAAAGGTCCCCGTTTTCGGGATCTGCCTCGGCCACCAGATCCTGTCGCTGGCCTACGGCGCAAAGACTTATAAGCTGAAATTCGGCCACCGGGGCGGCAACCACCCGGTGAAGAATCTCCGGACCGGCAAGATCGAAATCACCTCGCAGAACCATTCCTATGCCGTGGACCTGGACAGCCTTTCCGCGACGCCGCTTTGTGTGACGCATATCAATCTGCTGGACGGCACCGTGGAGGGCGTCGTCTGCGAAAAAGACAGGGCGATGGGCATACAGTACCATCCCGAAAGCGCCCCCGGCCCGCAGGACAGCGCCTATTTGTTTGACGATTTTATCCGCCTGATGAAAGAAAGGAACTGACATGCCGAAGAGAACGGATATCCATAAAATTCTTGTCATCGGCTCCGGCCCCATCGTCATCGGGCAGGCGGCGGAATTCGACTACGCCGGCACGCAGGCCTGCCTCGCCTTAAAAGAGGAGGGCTATGAAGTGGTGCTGTGCAACTCCAACCCCGCTACCATCATGACGGATACCGCCATGGCGGATAAGGTGTATATGGAGCCCCTGACGCTGGAATACCTTGCCCGGATCATCCGGTTTGAGCGGCCGGACGCGCTGCTGCCGGGTATCGGCGGGCAGACAGGGCTCAATCTTGCCATGCAATTGGAGAAAAAAGGCGTGCTGAAAGAATGCGGCGTGGAGCTGCTGGGCACCAAAAGCGATTCCATCTCAAAAGCGGAGGACCGGGAACAGTTCAAGGCGCTGTGCCGGTCCCTCGGCGAGCCGGTGCTGCCGTCCGAAGTGGCCGCTTCTCTGGAAGAGGGGCGGCGCATTGCTGAAAAAATCGGCTATCCCGTAGTGCTGCGCCCCGCCTTCACGCTGGGCGGCACCGGCGGCGGCTTTGCCCAAAATGAAACGCAGCTGCAGGGGCTGCTGAAAAACGGGCTGAAGCTTTCGCCCGTGGGGCAGGTGCTGATCGAAAAGAGCGTGAAGGGCTATAAAGAGATCGAATATGAGGTGATGCGGGACGGGAACGACGCCGCCGTCACCGTCTGTAATATGGAAAACATGGACCCGGTAGGGATCCACACCGGCGATTCCATCGTGGTTTGCCCCTCGCAGACGCTCACAAATAAGGACTATCAGACGCTCCGTTCCAGCGCGTTGAAAATCATCCGCGCGCTGCAAATCGAGGGCGGCTGCAACGTGCAGTTCGCGCTGGATCCCCGCTCTTCTCAGTATTATCTCATCGAGGTCAATCCCCGGGTGTCCCGTTCTTCGGCGCTGGCGAGCAAAGCGAGCGGTTATCCCATCGCAAGGGTCTCGGCGAAGATCGGCGTGGGCATGACGCTGGACGAGATCATGCTTGCCAACACCTGCGCGGCCTTTGAGCCGGCGCTGGACTACGTCGTAACAAAGCTCCCCAGGTTTCCGTTTGATAAATTTACCGACGCGGATCATTCGCTTTCTACCCAGATGAAGGCCACCGGCGAAGTGATGAGCGTGGGCAGGACCTTTGAAGAAAGCCTGCTCAAAGGCCTCCGTTCGCTGGAGATCGGCGCTGATCATCTGTATCTTAAAAAGTTTGACGATATGGCGGCGGAAGATCTGCTCTCCTATGTGGAAAACGGCACGGACGACCGCGTGTTCGCGCTGGCGCAGCTCCTCCGTCTGGGCGTCGACGTCGAAAAGATCGCGGCTGCGACGGCGATCGACCGGTTCTTCATACAAAAACTGGATAATATCGTTCGAGAAGAAAACGCGCTGTCAACAGCCGTCGGAAATCCGGAAGAGCTGCTGAACGCCAAACGGATGGGCTTTTCCGACGCTGCCGTAGCAAGGCTCTGGGGTGTGACGGAGGCGGCGGTCTGTGATCTTCGCCTGCAAAACGGGATCGCGCCGGTGTATAAGATGATCGACACCTGCGCGTCGGAATTTGAAAGCTATGTGCCCTATTTTTATTCCACCTATGAGGAAGAGAACGAGTCGGTGGTTTCCGATAAAAAGAAGATCGTTGTGCTCGGCGCCGGGCCTATTCGCATCGGGCAGGGCGTCGAATTCGATTATTCCACCGTCCACGCGGTGCAGACCATCCGCCGGGCGGGATACGAAGCCATCATCATCAACAATAACCCTGAAACCGTTTCCACGGACTACACCTGCTCCGACAAGCTCTATTTCGAGCCGTTGACGCCG
>CADBOC010000428.1 GCA_902796175.1 Oscillospiraceae bacterium
ACCGGCGGAGATGTTGCGGATGATGACCTCCAGCGGTACGATCTGCACCTTTTTGACGGCGGTCTCGCGCTCAGAGAGCTCCTCCACGAAGTGGGTGGGCACGCCCTCTTTTTCGAGAAGCCGCATCAGCAGGTTCGACATGCGGTTGTTCACCACGCCCTTGCCGACGATGGTACCGCGCTTCGTGCCGTCAAAGGCGGTGGCGTCGTCCTTATACGAGACGATGACGGTCGCGGGGTCGTCGGTGGCAAATACCTTTTTGGCCTTGCCTTCGTACAGCTGTTCTCTTTTTTCCATGATATTCAACACTCCTTTTCGGGTTCAGAATTGTTTGGTAAGCTCGGCGGAGACGGCGGCGTCCTTTGCCAGAACCTTTTCGGCGTCGGCGCGGCGTTTCTCGTCGAGACGTTTCGCGAGATCCCTGTCCTCAACGGCCAGGATCTGGGCGCATAATAAAGCGGCATTGGCCCCCCCGCCGATCGCCACGGTCGCGACCGGAATGCCGGTCGGCATCTGTACCGTTGAGAGCAGGGCGTCAATGCCGTCCAGTACCGCAGAGCTGCAGGGGATCCCGATCACGGGCAGGGTGGTATTCGCCGCGATGGCGCCGGCAAGATGCGCCGCCATGCCGGCGGCGGCAATGATCGCGCCAAAGCCGTTTTCGCGCGCGTGCAGGGCAAAATCCCGCGCCTGCTGAGGCGTGCGGTGGGCGGAATAGACGTGCGTCTCAAAGGGAATGCCGAGGCTCTCGAGCATATCCGTCGCCTTTCTGATCACCGGCAGGTCGCTGTCGCTGCCCATCACGATCCCGATCTTCTTCATACTGTCTTCTCCTCTTTACCTTTCACTTCTGTTTATTTAACAGGAAACGAGAAGTTTCCTGTTAAATAAAAAGCCGGGCGCACCTGTTTTCTCAAGTGCGCCCAGACGGTCGGCGGATTTTCGGCTTTTTGCTCCCCCGCGGTCTCCCGCGTTGCTTCCGTCAGTTACAAAAAGCGGCACTCGTTGAGTACACAGAGATTGTACCATGCTTCGGGGCAAAACGCAAGGTTTATTTCCTGTGGCGGGATACAGAAATCCCGGGGAGAAACCGCGCGTTTTTTATGCAAAGTGAAAGAGGCTCAGCCCTTTGTTTCGCAGTAGACGCAGCGGTAAATTTTTTTCTCGCGGTCCGTCAGTCGGAACACGTGCGGCAGCTCCTGCTCGGTGCTTGTGATGCAGCGGGGGTTTTTGCAGCGGATTACGCCCGTGAGGGTCTCCGGCATTTCGATGGTGCGTTTTTCCACGCGTATGCCGTTTCGTATCACGTTGACCGTCGCGCCGGGGTCCACGTAACCGATCACGTCGAGGTCGATCGGGATGTCGGCGTCGATCTTCATGATGTCCTTGCGCCCCATTTTGCGGCTGGCGGCGTTTTTGATGATGGCCACCGGGCAGTCCACGCGGTCGAGCCCCAGCAGATCGTAAAGCCGCATGCTGCGCCCCGCGGTGATGTGGTCGATCACGACGCCGTTGTGGATGGAATCAATATTCAAGGGTGCCCGCCTCCTTCAAGAGCTTGAGAATGAGCGCCATGCGCATATACTTGCCGTTTTTCACCTGCTGAAAATAGCAGGCGCGGGGGTCGGCGTCCACCGAAACGCTGATCTCGTTCACACGGGGCAGCGGATGCATGACGCAGAGGTCCTTTTTTGCAGGGATCAGCTTTTCAGGCGTTAAAATGTAGCTGTCCTTTAAGCGCAGGTAATCTTCTTCGTTGAAAAAGCGTTCGCGCTGCACGCGGGTCATGTAGAGGATGTCAAGCTCCGGCATCACCTCGGTGAGGTCCGTCGTCTGCACGTAGGGGATCCCCTTTTTCTCCAGCACGTCTTTTTTGACGTAGCTCGGGAGCTTTAATTCCTCGGGGCTGATGAGCACGAAGCGCACGTTTTCGTACCGCGACATGGCGCTGATCAGCGAGTGGACGGTGCGGCCGAACTTGAGGTCGCCGCAGCAGCCGATGGTCAGCGTGTCCAGCCGGCCCTTCTCCCGCTGGATGGTCAGCAGATCCGCCAGTGTCTGGGTGGGGTGGTTGTGCCCGCCGTCACCGGCGTTGATGACCGGAATACTCGCATTCATTGCGGCCACCAGCGGCGCGCCTTCC
>CADBOC010000429.1 GCA_902796175.1 Oscillospiraceae bacterium
TCACCGAGAAAAGCCTCCACATTATAAACCGGGATAATGATGCTTAAAAACAAAGGAGCGCATTCCATCCGTCCGTCTTCCTTTCATACCATGATCGGGGCGCCGCTGCAGCTCAAACGACCGCGTACCCCGCCGCGGCAAGCGCCGCGAGCGCCTGCCCGAACTTTTCTTCTTTCACAAGGATATAATCCGTGTTGTAGGTGGATACCGCGAATATGCCGATCTTTTGCGCCGCGAGCACGCCGGAGATCTTCGACAGAATGCCGATCAGCGAAAAATCCAGCTCGCCCTGAATGCGAAAGCCCCTCCAGCCGTCCTCCCGGGCGGTCGTATTTGCGGGAACGTCCTCTGTTCTGCATACCAGCGACAGCTCTTCGTCCGTTTTCGCGAAAAAGAAAAACGCCGCCTCTGTTTTCACGTCAGACAGATCCGCGATCTTACAGACCGTAAGGTCGTATTCCAGCCGTTTCAGTTTCATGGAGCATTCCCTCCCCTGTTCGCGGCGGTCTTCGCCCGGCCGCCGTCAGACCGTATTATAACATAAAACGCCGTTTGAAAACAACCAAAAACAGCAAAAAGTCCGTATTCTGTTGCCTTTTCCCCGACGTTGTGATAAACTGTTTTCAGTCAAACCATTGAGGATAAAAGCGATCAAAGAGGGAGAGAACGATGGAAACGTTACGCATTGACCCCCGCAGGACCTATCAGACGGTAAGCACATTCGGCGTTTCCGGCGCGTGGTGGGCGCAGGTGATCGGCGGCTGGACCGAGCCGGACGAAGAGAGCGGCCTGCCCAAGCGCGAACGCGTCGCCCGTCTGCTGTTCGACCGGGAAGAGGGGCTCGGCGTGCGCTGCTACCGCTATAATCTCGGCGGCGGCTCCATGCAAAGCGGAAAAGGGACCTACAGCGAGCCCTGCCGCCGCGCCGAAAGCTTTGACACAGACGGCGGATACGACTGGAGCCGCGACGAAAACGCCGTCTGGATGATGCAGCGCGCCGCGGCGCTCGGCGCGGAGGAGATCGTACTCTTCGTCAATTCCCCGCCGGAGCGCTTTACCAAAAACGGCATGGCGCACGGCAGCCGCCCATTTGTGACGAACCTGCCGAAAAAGAACTACCGCGCCTTCGTCCGCTACTGCCTCGACTGCGCGGAGCACTTTCTCGCGGAGGGCCTGCCGGTGCGGTATCTCTCCCCCGTCAACGAACCGGTATGGAAGTGGACGGGCGGGCAGGAGGGCTGCCACTACGCGCCATGGCAGGTACATCGGCTGCTGCGCGTCTTCACCGAAGAGATGGACAAACGCCCCGCCCTGCGGGAGCTGAAGCTCTCGGCGGCGGAAAACGGCGACATCCGCTGGTTCAACAAAACCTACTGCCGCATCGTGCTCGGCGACAGAAAGATCCGCAGACGGGTCGACGCGATCGATACGCACTCTTATTTTCTCACCCCCGGCAGCGCGCTGCTCAAGGCTCTGATCGGGGACCGGCTCCCCTTTCTCAGGCGATACCGCCGCTATCTGGACCGGCGCTTTCCGGGCGTACCGGCAAAAACCAGCGAATGGACCCATATGCGGGGCGGGCGGGATTACGGCATGGATTCCGCCCTTGAGCAAACGAAGGTGATGCTCGAGGACCTCTCGGTTCTGAACGTCACCTCCTGGCAGCTATGGATCGCGGTATCGAACGTGGATTTCTGCGACGGGCTGATCTACGAATTCGACGACTCCCGCACCTTCAGGCTGACAAAACGCTACTACGCCTTCGGGCACTTTTCAAAATTCATCGAGCCCGGCAGCGTGCGGATCGAAGCCGACGCGGGGCCGGACCTGCAGACGGCGGCGTTTGTAAAAGACGGCAAAACGGTCGCCGTCGTCGCGAACCGCACCGACCGGGGCATAGAAGCAAAGCTCCCGGCGGGCGCCGCGGCGCTGTACCTGACGGACGAGACGCACTCGCTCGAACCGGTCCCCTTTGACGGCGCGTTCGTTTTTCCGCCGAAGAGCGTCGCGACGCTGATCGTAAAGGGGGGCGCGGCATGATCGAAACCGTTCGGGCGTGGATCGGCGAGATCGTAACGTACTGGCGAAAGCCCGCCGCAGGAAACAGCGTCGCCTACCGCGAATACCTGATGCTCTCGGTCGGGTGGCTGGGCATGCGCCTTGCCACCGTCTTCGGGATCGCCTTTGCGGTCAACGACCCCTTTACGGCGATGACGCTGCACATGACGCACCGGGACCTGCTGATCCTCGGCTATATCAGCACCGGCGTCGGCTACGCCCTCGCGCCGCTCAACGCCTATATCATCGACAACCTCCGTTCACGCGCGGGCAAATACCGCGTATACGTAAAGCTCGCGGTCCCCTCCGGCGTTCTTTCGCTGTTCGCGCTCTTTTTCCCCTATGAAAAGCTCGGCTACGTTCCGATGGTGATCTCGCTCTTTCTCATCGGGCAGATCCAGGGCTATATCCAGAGCTGGTACGCCACAGGCGTGTCAAATCTTGTTTACGTGATCAGCCCCGATTCCCGCGAGCGGGTGCGCATCATGACGGTCTCGTCTTTGGCGCATAATTTCGCGCCGAGCCTCACGGGGCTCCTGATCCCGGTGCTCAGCGACGTGTTCGCGAACGGCGACCTTTATAACATCCGGACCTACCGTATGGTATACCCCGTTTTTATCGTCGTCGGCGTCGCGCTGAGCCTTACGGCCTACTACGGCGTAGAGGAGCGCATCATCGAGCCGCGCGACAGAGCGACGAAGATCGGGCTTTGGGAGGCGCTGGCAACGGTCTCGCGCAACAAGCTGTTCTGGATCAAGGCCTCCGACAACTGGAACAACTTTATGGAGGACAGCAAGAACGTGCTGATGCAGTGGCTGTTCTACTACGGCAAGGTCGGCAGCATGACGATGTACGGCGTGATGGATACGCTCTCCTATAACTCCTCCATGTGGGCGATGCTGGCGTCGCCGTGGCTCATCGACCGCCTCGGCAAAAAGGGCTTCAAGCTCGTAAAGAATATTTCACAGGTCTTTATCACGCTGGGGCTGGCGCTGACGTATAAGAAAAGCGTCTGGCTGATCTTTCTCTTCTACTTTCTCAACCGCTTCTGGGAGACGACGGAGGTCATCGACCGCGCCATTGAATCCGACATCCGCGATTACCAGCAGTATCTCAGCGGCGAGCGGATCGACGGCTCCTTCGGCGTGGTGGATACCTACGTCGGCGGGGCGGTCGGCGCCGTCACGAATCTCTTTATCCCCTGGGTCTATAAACGGAACGGCTTCGACGGAACGGACTATTCCGTGCTGAACGTCTACCGGGAGGACGGCAGCCTCAACAGCGGGAACGTGCTGTATTCGCTGCTCGACAAGCTCCTTATGATCTCGCTCATCGGCGCGGCGGTCGACGTGCTGCCCTGGTTCTTCTACGACCTGAGCGAGAGCGATCAGAAGGGCGTGATCCGCGTCATCCGCCTGCGCGCCGCGATCGAGGACCGCCGCGCCGGGGTACTGACGGACGAGGTTTACTGCGAGGCCTGCGAGGCGCTGGCGGCGAAGGA
>CADBOC010000430.1 GCA_902796175.1 Oscillospiraceae bacterium
CGCTACGATCATAGACAGCCGCGGCATGATACAGGAGCTCAGCGACAGCTATGAGTTCCGCATCGCGGGCAGCCTGCGCGAGATCTTTATGCCCTCGCACAAAGAGAACAAAACCATTCTGATGGTGACAAAAGAGAAAGACGTGCCCGTCATCTCACGCATCGTGGATGAGGCGACCGGGGGACTTTCCAAACCCGATACGGGCATCCTGTTCACGCTGCCCATCGATCATCTGGAGGGGCTGCACGACTGATGTTTTCCAATCTTACGCTCAATACGTTCACGGACCTTGCCCTGATGATCTTTGCCGGCATGGCGATGGGCAGGCTCGTGAAAAAGATCAAGCTCCCGAACGTGACCGGCTATCTGCTGGCGGGGCTGCTGCTGGGGCCGAGCGTCCTCGGGATCTTAAGCTCCGATTTCCTCTCCGCTGCCTCCGTGATCTCGGACGCGGCCCTCGGTTTTATCGCCTTTTCGATCGGCAATGAGTTCAAAATCAGCTATTTTAAGCGCGTAGGCGCTACGCCCATCGTGATCGCGACGATGGAATCGCTGTTCGCCGTGGTATTTGTGGCCGTCGCGCTGATCCTCTTCCGTTTCGATACCGCGTTCTCTCTGGTGCTCGCCGCCATCGCCGCCGCCACCGCCCCCGCGGCTACCATCATGGTGATCAAGCAGTACAAGGCGAAGGGGCCCGTGACCGAAACGCTGCTTTCGGTGGTGGCGCTCGACGACGCTACGGCCCTTATCATGTATTCCGTCTCCATCGCCATCGCGAAGGCTGTCTCCGGCGAGAGCGTTTCTCTCAAAGAGCTCGCGCTGCCCGCCGTGATCGAGATCTTCGGGGCGCTGCTCGTCGGCGCGGCGGCGGGATTCATCTTTCTGCTGCCCCTTCGCTTTTTCAAAAAGGACGGCAACCGCATGTGCCTGATCGTGGGGTTTATCTTCGCGGGGCTCGGCCTGTCGAATCTCTGCGGCTTTTCTTCGCTGCTCTTCTGCATGGCGATGGGCGCGGTGGTCGCGAACTTCTCGCCCGATATCAACCGGCTGATGGATCTCTCCGATAAGATCACGCCGCCGATCTTTCTTCTCTTTTTCGTCGCCTCCGGCGCGGACCTGCAGCTCAAGGTCCTGCCCACGGTCGGCGTCGCGGGCGTGATCTACGTGCTGGTGCGCGTTGTCGGCAAGATGTTCGGCGCGTCCCTCGGCGCGGTCCTGTGCAAGACGGAGAAGAACATCAAAAAGTACCTCGGTCCGGCGCTCATCCCGCAGGCCGGCGTCGCGATCGGTCTTTCCCTTGTCGCGGGCGAGGCGTTCCCCGCCTACGGCCCGCAGATCCGCGCCATCATCCTCAGCGGCACGCTGATCTATGAGCTGGTCGGCCCCGCGGTCACAAAAGCGAGTCTGAAAAAAGCCGGAGAGATACGGGAGTGAAAAAAGACGAAAGACGAAAGATAAAAGACGAAAGATAAAAGACAATCTATCTCATACAAAAAACAGGGCGCCCAAACGGTTGAACCGCGGGAGCCCTGTTGTTTTTGTGACATCGCCCCGTGTGTTCAGCAAACTGGGTCTTTTTGTGTTTTTGCGGGGGTATAGACCCAGTTGAGTCTGCCGTAGGGGGCGCTGTCGCCTTTGGTGTAGAAGGAGAGCAGGTCGCCGGGGATGTAGTTATCCGCCCATTTGAAAGCGATCGCGGGGAGCGGGCCGCCGTCGGGGGTGATCGCGGCTTTCGGAACACCAAGCATCAGGCGGTTGCCCTCGTAGCGGATCTGCGCTTTGCCGACCTCGGTGTTTCCGTTTTCGGTCAACTGTTCGATGGCGGTCTCGCCGTTTTCGGGGGCCTTTCCGTTTACGATGAAGTCATAACCGGGTTTTGTTCCGTTCAGGTTCAAAAACAGCGTCATCCACGCCTCCTCCCCGGCAGGGGAGAGCTCCGCCGCGGTCTCAACGTAGAACCAGAGGTTTTCGGCGTCCTCCGCGACCTTCGCTCTTACGATGTCGTTCCGGCCGCTCTGATCGCGGTAATAAAGATCCCCGTAGCCGGGGCAGTCGCGGTGGGCCGTGTCGCCCCGGTAGTCCCGGTAGCAGGCTGCGATCTGTTCGTTGTCCCACTGGCCGAAGCCGCCGTCGATCTGCATGCTGACGTAACTGCTTACGGGCAGCGCCGCACGGCTGTTCTTAAAGCGCGCGATCTCGCTTACAAGCTGCATATAATAGCTGTCGGCAAGTTGCCCCGCAGCGGGCTCGATATCGCGCGAATATTCCTCGTTGCAGTTGTCGCAGAAGCTGATGGGTTCGTTTTCGAACGACTGCAGACGCTGGGCGATCCATTCGTTAAAGCCCGTCACGAATACGATATCGGGATCCAGCCGCCGCGCGAACGCCCACTGCTCGGCGATGTTATGCCCGTAGAGCATGGCGCCGGGGGAGGTATCCTTCGCGCCGCCGTGCCAGCTTCTGCCGTGGTCGTTCCCGCCGTACCAGGCGGAGGCGCTGAAGCGGATCGTGGAGCAGTGCTGGGCGACCGATACGCTCATAACGGAGGGCGCGAACGGCGAGGGTTTGTAGAACGCCGAGAGCTTTCCGAGACGGTCAAATTCGATCCAGGGGAAGCCGTCGTTCTTTTTATCCTCGTTCGGCCACTGGTTTGCGCGGAAGCTGAAATATTGGCGTACATCTCCGCGCAGCGCCGGGTCGTTTTGGTCGCCGACGATCATCGGTTTGCCGTTCATCCTGAACCACAGTGAATCGAGCTTCGGGTATTTCGCCGCGAGGTCCGCGTTCGCGTAGAGCGCGTCGTAGATCGCGTTCACCGTTTCGCCGGAGCGGGAGTTCGTGTAGAACGCGAGCTGCGGCACCCGCTTGCCCTGCTCCATATAGCCGTACCATACGTCGATCAAGTCCTTGACCCGGTCTGCGTAAATGAAGGCGTTGGTCGTATCGAATACCAGAAAGTCCACGCCGGCGTCCGTCAGCATCTGACAGTGGCGGCTCAGCACCCACTTGTCGCGGGTCAGGTAATAGCCGAAGAGCGGTTCGCCCCAAAAGTGGAACGCGCCGTAGGCGCCGCCCCCGGCCGCCATCCAGTTCTCTTCCGATAAGACCGCCTCCGGGTGCTCCGAAACGATCTTCGATATGTCGTAGGGGCCGTCGGTCCCGTGTTCGCCGTTCCACAGGAAGTAGAACATGCCGACCTTCTTTTTGCTCTCGCCCGCGCTCGTTGCGGGTCTGCCGAGACTGTCAACGGCGAAGAGTGAGCCGTTTTCGTTTACGGTATGAACGGCCTGCGGTTTGATCGCGCCGAATATGCCGTTCCAGAGACACATGAGAGCAAGACCGATGTGGAGGAGTATCTGATACATTCGATTCTTCTTCCTTTCTGATCCGATCGTTCTGCTGTCCAGTATAACAAAGCCGGCGGAGAAATACAAGAGAAAAAGAAAAAACCTTGCGCTCAATAAGGGTTTTTGCTATCATGCAAAGAAAAAAAGGAGCTGATCCTGATGCGAATCCGTTTCGCGGAAACGCGGGATATCCCGCGCCTGCTCACGCTGCTCGGCGAGGTGCTGGAGATCCACGCCGCGATCCGGCCCGATCTCTTTGTGCCCGGCACAACGAAATACTCTGCGGCGCAGCTTGAAGCGCTGCTGGCGGACCCTGCTTCGCCGGTCTTTGTCGCCGTGAACGACGCGGATGAGACGGTCGGCTACGCCTTCTGCCGCGTCAACGTGATCCCCGAAGGGGGGAACAGAAAGCCAGGCGCTTCGTTCTATCTGGACGATCTCTGCGTGGATGAAACGGCGCGGGGGCAGGGGACCGGCGAAGCGCTCTTCCGGTATGTGACAGAAGAGGCGAAACGCCGCGGCTGCGGCGCGGTGGAGCTGAACGTATGGTGCGGCAACGACCCCGCCGTGCGGTTTTACAAAAAAATGGGCATGCGCCCGCAGTCCGTCAGAATGGAGCTGACGTTATAAGACAATACGACCGCGTTCACACTTCAGGGGAGCGCGGTCGTTCGTTTATGTCAGAGTCAGAATCTCCCCGTCGTCCGGCACGAAGACCTTTCCTCGGAACCGGCTTTCGGCCTCCGCCGTATACCGGGCCTTTCGATGGGCGAGGTCCGTTTCCTCCGTGTGCCAGAGCACGAGGTTTTTAACGCCGAGCTTCTCTGCGAGAGCGGCAGCGTCCAGAACTGTCGAGTGGTGCTTTTCGTAGGGGTGAAAGCGCTCCCGTTCGCCGTAGAGACAGAACGCTTCGCTCAGCAGCCATTCGGCGCCCTCGGCGTAGAGCCGGTTTGCCTCGTTGAACGGCTCGTCCCCGAGGCAGGTCAGCTTCCTTCCGTCCGGCAGGGGCAGGGTAAAGCCGTACTGCTTCGCTTTGGTGGAGCGGATGTCAAAGAACGTGACCGGAACGCCGCAGATCGGTACGGTCTCGCCGTCGGCTACAGTCCGGAAATGAATGCGCCCGTCCAGGAGCGCGAGCTGTTTTTTCTGCAGCGTCAGCTCGCAGAAGGTGCGAAGCGCCGCCATCGCCGTGTCGTTGCCGCAGACGATGAGATCCCCTTCATATTTGCCGGCGTTCATCGCGGCGGCGATCATGCGCACGACCCAAATCACGCCGAGAATGTGGTCCGTATGCGCGTGGGTCACGATCACGCTGTGTATGGCTGAAAGCGGGATCCGCAGATCGGCGAGGCGTTTGAGTATCCCGTTGCCGCCGCCGGCGTCCGTCAGCAGAAACTCATCTCCGTTTTGCAGCGCGAAGCAGGTGTTGTAGCACAGCATGGCGTTCGCGTTGCCCGTGCCGAGTACGTATAGTTTATCAAACATGGTTTCTCCCCCTTATGGTTCGGCAGGTCTCAGCAGCCGCTTTTTTTGGCAGAATGAGGCGCTGAGGCTCCGCATTCTGCCGTCGTCGAAGCGGATCTCGATGACATCCTCGGCGCGCAGGTTCCGCAGTACGGTCCCCGGGCCGAAGCTTATATGCCGTACGCGTTCGCCCGCTGCGAATCCCTTCGGCGCGGCGCTGTTTTGCGCCGTCAGGCCTGCGGCGCGTTTGAGCTCGCTGACAAAACCGGCGGGGCGGTCGGCAAGCTCAAAGACCGTCAGCCGGTTTTTCGCGCGGGTCACGGCGACGTAGAACAGGCGGCGTTCCTCCTCGGCTTCGGCGGCGAGTGCCTTTGCGTTCGCGCCATCGCCGCCCGGCGCCGGCAGCACGCCGTCGAACACGTCGAGCAGACAGACGGAATCGAATTCCAGCCCCTTGGCGGAATGGATCGTGGAGAGGATGAGCGGCGCGGTCTCGTCCGGTTTGGCTTCGTTTACAAAAGCGCGCAGGCGTTCGAGCTTATTGAGAAAATCGGAAATGCCGCCGGTGCCGTCCGCCAGCATTTCAAGGATCTCGGGCTTGCGGCTTTGCGCCTGCTGACGCTGAAGATATTCCGCGTATCCGCTGAAGCGGATCAGCTTGTAAAGCGCCGTACCGGCCGGCTGGTCCCGCATATTTTTCAGCTGCGTCTGCAGCGCCTTTACCTTGCCCGCCTGAAAGCGGGAAAGAGGCATGGCGAGCAGGACCTCCGTTACGGCCCGCCCCGTTTGCTTCGCCTCGTCGATCGCTTTCAGCGCCTGCTCCTTTTGGAGGTAGAGCCCCAGCCTCGGCCAGACGCGGGCAAAGCGGGAGACGTCCGCCGGGTCGAGCGCCAGACCCAGCAGGTCCGTCAGATCCCGTACCGTGCGGTGCTCGAAAAACGAATCGTCTGAGCGGCGCAGCGAAAACGGGATCCCCTTTGCCCGCAGCAGATCGATCAGCGGCAGAGCGCTCTCGTTGTCGCGGTAGAGGATCGCCGTCTCGCCGCGGCAGGTATCGGCAAGCTTTAAGAGGTAGGCGTACTGGGCGGCGGCGCTTCTGAGCGGTACGATCCTGAGCGTACTGCCGCCGCCGGCGGAACGCGCCGGCGTCATGCGTTTTTCGCGTCTGCTTTTGTTGCGGCGGATCAGCGCGTCGGCGCAGGCGACGATCTCGGAGGAGCTTCGGTAATTCTGCTCCAGAAAGAGGAGCTTCGCGCCCGGGAAGCGCGTTTCAAAGCGCAGAAGCGCCTCGGGGTACGCGGCGCGAAAGCCGTAAATGCTCTGGTCTTCGTCGCCTACCATGAACAGATTCCGCGTTTCGCCCGCAAGCAGATACAAGAGCTCGTGCTGGATCCTGCTCGTATCCTGCGCCTCGTCCACAAGGATGTACCGGTACCGCCGCCGGTAGCTCTCCAGCAGCGCCGGGTACTTTTTGAACAGCCGCAGCGCGTAGACCATCTGGTCGTCGTAATCCATATGGCGGCTCTCAACAAGGCTGTCGTTGTACCGTTTGCAGAGCGCGGAGAAGGGAATGCCGTCGGAGTCAAGCGTTTTAAGCTCAGACTCGGTCAGCATGCTGTTTTTGGCGTAGGAGATCCGCTTTTGCAGCTCCTTGAGCTCTCCCTGCGTCGGGTATTCCCGCTGCGTTTCGATCCAAAGGCTCTGCAGCAGCCCCCGCGCACGGTCCTCCGGCAGCAGCTCAAACGGCGCTCTTTTGCTGACGGTACGGGCGTATTCCCCGATCACGCCGAAGCACAGCGCGTTGATCGTGGCAAACCGCACCTTCTCCGCGTCCGTCACGCCGCCGAAACGGTCTAAAAAGCGGCGGCGCATATCCGCCGTCGCAGCTTTGGTATAGGTCACCGTCAGAATGCTGCCGGGGTCTATGCCGCAGACCTCCGTCATATATCCGATGCGGCAGATGAGCACGGTCGTTTTGCCGGAACCCGGCACGGCGGTCAGCAGCACGGGGCCTTCCACCGTGCGCACCGCCTCGCGCTGCATTTCGTTCAGCGTGAGGCGGTGGCGCGTTTCAAAATCGGTAAAAGCCGGATCGCTCATGCTTCAAAAACCGCGGCCTCCGCCGCGGCGCACAGCGCGTGATACACGGGGAGGGTGAGCTCCTGCACGGCGTAGGTTTCTTTGACAGGCAGCGCGATCGCGGCGTCCGAAAGCGGGGCGATCTTTCCGCCGCCCTCGCCCGTGATCGAGATCACCTGTACGCCGCAGGCCTTTGCCGTTACGGCGGCGTTCACGCAGTTGGCCGAGTTGCCGCTGGTCGTGAGGGCGATCAGCACGTCCTCCGGCTGACGGGCGTAGGCGTAGACCTGCTGCGCGTAGACGAGAGAGGCGTCCACGTCGTTCGCGAAGGCGGAGATAAGCCCGGTCTGGCTTACAAGGCATACGGCGCGGATCGCCCCCTGCAGCTTTTCTGCGATCGCTTCTCCGCCGGGCACAGCGGCGAAACGGGCCTTTTCTTCGGCCGTAAGCGGACG
>CADBOC010000431.1 GCA_902796175.1 Oscillospiraceae bacterium
GGAGACGTTATGACGACAGAGGATCCCGCCAAACGGCGGAAACTCGGCGCCGGCGAGACGGCCGGCGCGGTAAAACGGCTGCTGCCGTATTATAAGCCCTACCTCGGCACGGTCTGCTTCGACCTGTTCTGCGCCGCGCTCACGACGGTGTGCGAGCTGGTGCTGCCGATGCTGGTGCGCCGCATCACGAACAGCGCGACACAGGGGACGCTCACCGTGAGGCTCATCGGCGCGATGGGCGGCGTCTACATTCTGCTGCGGCTGGTGGACGCCGCGGCCACCTATTATATGAGCAGTCTCGGGCATATCATGGGCACAAAGATCGAAACGGATCTCAGGCGCGATCTCTTCGGCCATCTGCAGAAGCTCTCGTTTTCGTTCTATGAGGAGGCGAAGGTGGGCGTGCTGATCTCGCGCCTTACGGGCGACCTCTTCGACATCACGGAGTTCGCCCATCACTGCCCGGAGGAGTTCTTTATCGCGGCCATCAAGATCGTGGGCGCGTTCGTGATCCTGCTCGGCATCAACGTGCCCTTAACGCTCATCGTATTCGCGATGCTGCCCGTGATGGTTCTGTGCATGACGCATTTTAACCGGCGGCTCAAGGAGAGCAATGAGCGCGTAAGGCGAGAGATGGGCGAGCTTTCCGCCTCGGCGGAGGACAGCCTTCTCGGCGTGCGCGTGGTGCAGTCCTTCGCGCGGGAGGCTTCGGAGAACGAAAAGTTCGACGCCGCGAACAAAACGTATTACGGCGTAAAGGCGCGGTTTTACCGCGCGATGGGCGCGTTTTCGTGTACCTCCCGTCTGTTCGACGGGCTGATGTATATCGTAACGGTGATCCTCGGCGGCGTGTTTATCCTTCGCGGCGCGATCAACGCGGCGGATCTTATCGCGTACCTGCTGTACGTCGCGACCCTGTTTGCCACCGTCAGAACGCTGGTGATGTTTGCCGATCAGTTCTATAAAGGGATCACGGGTGTGGAGCGCTTCGGCGAGATCATGGATACAAAGCCCGAGATCGCCGACCGGCCGGGCGCGAAGGCGCTCGCCGGGGTCAGAGGCGCCGTCGAGTTCCGGGACGTTACGTTCCGCTATTCGCAGGAAGCCCCGGCTGTATTCTCGCATCTCGATCTCAAGATCCGCCCCGGCGAGCAGGTGGCGCTGGTCGGGCCTTCGGGCGCCGGCAAAACCACGCTCTGCGCGCTGATCCCGCGCTTTTACGATCCCGCCGGGGGCGCCGTGCTGGTGGACGGCGAAGATGTGCGCGATCTGAAGCTCAGAAGTCTGCGCGAACAGATCGGCGTGGTGGAGCAGGAGGTCTTCCTCTTCTCCGGCACCGTGCGCGAGAATATCGCCTACGGCAGACCGGAGGCGACGGAGGCGGAGATCCTTGCCGCCGCCAGGGCCGCGGACGCTTACGGTTTTATTTCGGAGATGCCGGACGGCCTCGACACCTACGTCGGGGAGCGCGGCGTTCGCCTTTCGGGCGGGCAGAAGCAGCGCATTTCCATCGCCCGCGTGTTTTTGAAGGATCCGCCGATCCTGCTGCTGGATGAGGCGACCTCGGCGCTCGACAACGAGAGCGAGCGAGCCGTGCAGGCGGCGCTGGCGCGGCTTTCCGAAGGGCGCACCACGTTGACGGTCGCCCACCGTTTGACGACGGTCAGAAACGCCGACCGCATCCTTGTGCTGACGGATACGGGGATCGCCGAAGAGGGCGACCATGATACCCTGATGCGGCGGGGCGGTCTTTACGCGCAGATGTACGGCCTTTACGCCGGCGGGGCGTGAGGCGACGGAGGAGGACGAATATGAATCAGGCTGTTACGAACGCGGCGGAGACCACCACCGAGGTCTTATCTGAGGAGCTCAGCCGCCTGACGGAGCTGCCGACCAGCGCCGAAGAGGCGGGGACCTATATGAAGAACCTGGTCTCCCTGCTGCAGGAATTCGCCGTCACCTACGGCGGCAGGCTCGTGATCGCGATCCTGATCCTGCTGGCGGGCTTCAAGGTCATCCATATCCTTTCGCGCAGGGTCGAGAACGCGAAGCTTGTCACGAGGACGGATCCCTCCGCCCGCGGCTTCTTTCTGGGTGTGCTCGGCGGCGCGGCGAAGGCGATCGTCGGCATTACGGCGCTGGCGGTGATGGGCGTGCCCATGTCCTCCATCGTCGCGGTGATCGGCTCCTGCGGTCTTGCCATCGGTCTTGCGCTGCAGGGTAGTCTCGCGAACATAGCGGGCGGTTTTATCCTGCTCGTGTTCAAGCCCTTTGCCGTGGGGGATTACGTGCAGAGCGGCTCCCACGAGGGAACGGTCGAGGAGATCGGCATTTTTTACACAAAGCTCATCACCATCGACAACAAGCAGATCACCGTGCCGAACGCCGAGATCTCGAACGCGGTGCTGGTAAACTTTACCGGCAGGGAGAAGCGCCGGGTAGATCTCTTTTTTACCGCCTCCTACGGCGACGACGTCGCGCTTGTTGAGAAGACGCTTCTCTCTGTCTGCGAAAAGAACCCGAAGATCCTGAAGGATCCCGCGCCCTTCGCAAGGCTCTGGGCGCACCGCGACAGCGCGCTCGAATACTGCCTGCGCGCGTGGTGCGCTTCCGCCGACTACTGGGAGGTCTACTTCGATCTGCAGCGGGACGTAAAGCTGGCGTTCGACGAAGCCGGGGTCACGATCCCGTTCCCGCAGCTGGATGTGCACGCGGCTCCGGGCGCGCCGGAAGAGTCGTAAAAAGCACCGAAAAAACAGGGGCGGTCCTTGTTAATTTTTTACAGAATTGAAAACTTTTTGAATAATAAAAAAACTTTGCGTTTTTGAATTGACACTTTGTCATGTTTTTGCTATGATAAGCAAAACATAAAAATGACGGAGTGTCATTTTTTGTCGATCGGAGGTCCTGTCGTCGCATGAAGACGGAAACATCCAGAAAAATCGAAAAAAAGAAGCGGATCATCGAGACCGCCTGTCAGCTTTTCATCTCCATGGGCATCAGCGCCACGGCGGTGGACGACGTCGTGAAGGCGGCGGGGATCGCCAGAGGCACGTTCTATCTTTACTTTAAGGATAAGAGCGACCTGCTGGAGCAGCTGATCTTTTATAAAAGCACCGAGGCGATGAAAGAGCTTCTTCGCCGCACGCAGGCGGCGCTCGCTGAAACCGAGAGCGACACCGATTTTCTTTCCACCGTTCGGCTGTTCGTGTCGCAGTACATCGATTTTTATTCCGACAACAAAGACGTGATGATGGTGCTCAGCAAAAACATGACCTCGTTTCTGCGCTATTTTCCGAGTTTTTTTGATGAGGAAGCCGAGACGCTCTACGGGGGGCTTCTGCAGCGCTTTGAAACCTACGGCTATACGCAGGACGCCGCGAACCGAACGATCTATATCGTGGTGGAGATGCTCAGCGCCGTGTGCGCGGACGCGCTGATCTACGGTCGGCCTTTTTCACTCGACGAGCTGCGGGAGCCGCTCACCCAGGCTGCCGTTACGCTCATTGAGCGGGGCGCGGCGGAACGGCCGGCCATGCTGCCTGCGGAAAAAGCGGTATGATGAATGGAGAAAACGGGTATGAGTAAAACGATTCGCAGACTGACGGCGCTGCTGCTGTCGCTGCTGCTGATAACGGGCGTCTTTGCGCCGGCGGCTTTCGCCGCGCCCGCGCTCCCACAGGGGTATACCTCCGCGTCGCTCGAGGCGCTGATCCCGAAGGCGGAAACGCTGCTCGGGGCGCTGATGAAGCAGAACCCCGAAACGGCGGATCTTTCCGCCTCGGTCTACGGGGCGCTTTGTTCGGACGCGACGCTCAACGCCATGTTCAGCGGGATCTACGGCGGCTTTTCCGAAAACGCCTCCACGCTGCAGACCCTCGGGATCGATATCTCGGTGCCGCGCCTTGCCGAGGCGCTCTCCGCCTATCCCGGCGTTTCCGGCGTGCTGCAGCAGTACAACGACTGGCCCTCGGCGCTGCAGGCCGTAAACGGCATGCGTTGGGGGGTTAAGGATAAAAACGGCTTTGCGGACGCCGCCGCCGCCATGCTCTCGCCCCTGAACGAGCTGCTGTTCACGCTTTTGTGCTCCGGTACCTATAACGTGAACGTCCTGATCGGCGTAAAAGGGGCCGACGGTTACCAGAACGCCGTTCAGCCGCTGCTGAGAACGCTCGGCTGCCCCGAGATCCTTTCGCAGGCGGATTATACGGCCGCGGCCGAAGCCGACCGCGGCGAAATGGTGCGAAAGCTCTTTGGCATGGTGTTCAAAACCTTGGATCTCTGGCTTTCGAAGCCTGTCGATTCCCTGACCCGCTATCTGCCGCCTCTGGCGGATTATCTCAACGGCGGCGGGCTTTCGGATACGCTCAAAACGCTGATGGAGCCTCTGCAGGTGCGCGTGGCGCTCTTTTCGCTCTCCGGCGTCAACGATCTGCTCAAAAACACCGATCTCTTTTCTTCGCCGGCGGATCTCACCTCCATGCTCGAAAAGGCGGATCTCGGCTCGGCGCTCGGCATGGAGGGTTCTCTGAAGCTCCCGAAGATCGATCTTGCCGCCCTCGCGGCGTGCGGAACGAAATCGGGCGATACCTTTACGGCGGACCGCGGCGCGGCGTTCGCGGAGATCCTGCGCTGGGCCTGCGAAGCGCTCAGACAGAATCAGAGCCTGCTCTCCTCCGCCGGCGGCGACGCGGCCGCTCTGAAGAGCTTTACGGATCAGAGTACGGATAAACTCGTTCTGCTGATCCTGAAGGCGCTGGGGCTTGACGCCTCCCCGGCGGTTCTGCAGTATACGTGGACCTACCCCGCCTATACGCCCGGTACCGCGGCGTTTACGGCGAATCTTACCAGAGAAAACTACGAAAAGGTATTGCGTGAGATCGATCCCACGCTCAACGAATTCCTGACGGAGTTCACCGATAAGGGAACGCTGACCGGGCTTGTGAAGCAGGGCGTGTACGCCAACAAAACAGTGACGATGCTCGTAAAAACGCTCTACGGCGCGCTGGATTCCGAGCAGACGGCGGGCGCCGCCGGGCTGTTGGGGCTGCCCGTTTCCCCCTCGGCGGTCGCCGCCTCCATCCGGGGAAAATTCCCGTCGGCCGCGCGCGCGATCGCGGGCGCCGCAAAGTGGGAGACGCTCGGCGACGGCGCGGTGAGCTGGGGCTTTAAGGACGGCGATAAGACCGGTTTTACCAATACGCTGATCGCCCTTCTGAAACCCTTTGCGCCGTATCTGCGTTTTCTTCTGGCAGAGGGCAGCATCACGCTGCTGGGCGCGCTGACGGTTGGCGGCGGCAACGGCTACGATACCGCCGTGCTGCCGATCCTTGAAGGGCTCGGCTGCGATCCCGGCGCGATCGTCTCCTATGCGGAATACAAGCGCGGTTCGGATGAGGCGCTGATCACGAACATCCTCACGCCTCTCACGGCGCTCATCGATCAGATCGCCGAAGCGCCTGTCGCAACGGTATGCGCGCTGGGGCCGAACCTTGTCTATTTTATGAACAGCGGGGCGCTGAAGCAGTGTATGGAAAATCTGCTTTACCCCGTAAAAACGCTGACCGATAAGCTCGGGATCTCCGATCTGCTGCCCGCGGATCTCACCGCCGGCATGGGAGACCTGCCCGACGTTCCCACGCTTTTGAGAACGCTCACCGAGGGCAGCGACCTCGGCATTGA
>CADBOC010000432.1 GCA_902796175.1 Oscillospiraceae bacterium
CGCTCGGGCACGTTTTTGCCGCAGGCGATGTAATCGAGGAAGAACAGCGGCTTCGCGCCGCAGCACACCACGTCGTTTACGCACATGGCTACGCAGTCCACGCCCACCGTGTCGTGTTTGTTCAGTAAGAACGCGAGGCGCAGCTTGGTGCCCACGCCGTCGGTGCCGGAGACCAGCACCGGCTTTTTCATGCCGGTGAGATCGGGCGTGAACAGACCGCCGAAGCCGCCGAGACCCGCGGTAACGCCCGGTGTGGCGGTGCGGGCGACGTGGGCCTTCATCAGCTCCACAGCCCTGTAGCCCGCCGTGATGTCAACGCCGGCGGCGGCGTACGCGTCGCTTTTGCTGTTAAGATTCATGTCTTACTCCCTTCCGTTCCAGCAGTAGGTGCACAGCTTGTCTCTGTCGATGCCGATGGCCTCCAGTATCCCCTCAAGGGACTGGAACTCCAGACTCGCGAGGTGCAGCTCTTCGCAGATGGCCGCTCGCAGCTTTTTGCCGCGCTCGGTCGAAAAATCGCTGTATTCGTCAATGTGCTTCATGCCCTCGTCGCCTTCAAGATCGTGGATGACGCGCCGCGCGATCAGCTCCATGTCGCTGGTGGCGCGGGAGAAGTTCAGGTATTTGCAGCCGAACATAATGGGCGGGCAGGCGGAGCGGATGTGCACCGCCTTCGCGCCGGAATTGTAGAGGAATTCCACTGTTTCACGGAGCTGCGTGCCGCGTACGATGGAATCGTCTACGAAGAGCAGGTCCTTGCCCTCGATCAGCTCCGGCACCGGGATCTGTTTCATTTTTGCGATCTTGTTGCGCTCGGTCTGAACGGTGGGCATAAAGGAGCGGGACCAGGTCGGCGTGTATTTGATGAAGGCGCGGGCGAAGTGGATGCCGCTCTCGTTCGAATAGCCGATGGCGTGCGGGGTGCCGGAATCGGGTACGCCGCCCACATAGTCCACGTTCGTGTTGCTGCCGGTCTCTTTGTCGTGCCGCGCCATGATGCGCCCGTTGCGGTAGCGCATCAGCTCCACGCTCACGCCCTCGTAGGTGGAGGTGGGGTAACCATAGTAGGTCCAGAGAAAGGCGCAGATCCGCATCTCGTCGCCCGGGGGCGAGAGCGTTTCGAGCCCGTCGGCGGTCACGGCGACGATCTCGCCGGGGCCGAGCTCCTTTTCGGTCTCGTAGCCGAGCTTCTGAAAGGCGAAATCCTCGAAGGAGACGCACCTTGCGCCGTCCCGTTTGCCGATCAGCACCGGCAGACGGCCGAGTCGGTCGCGGGCGGCGATCAGGCTGCCGTCGTCCTTTAAGATCAGGATCGAAGCCGTGCCCTCGATCTGCTGCTGGGCAAAGCGGATGCCGTCGGTGAAGTTGCTTTTCTGGTTGATGAGCGCCGCCAGAAGCTCGGTGGAATTGACGTTGCCGCCCGTCATCGCGTCGAAGTGACCGCCGGAGAAGGAGAGGTAGCGGTCGATGAGCTGCGAAGCGTTGTTGATCACGCCGATCATGCACAAAGCGTAGGTGCCGAGGCTCGAGCGGATGAGCAGCGGCTGCGGGTCGTAGTCGCTGATGCAGCCGATGGCGGCGCATCCGCGCATCTCCTGGAACACGTGTTCAAACCGGGTGCGGAACGGGGAATTCTCAATGTTGTGGATCTCCCGCTGCAGCCCGATCTTCGCGTCCCACGCGGCCATGCCGCCGCGCCGCGTGCCGAGGTGAGAATGATAGTCCGTTCCGAAGAACACGTCCGAGATCGCGCTGTCGTTTGTCACAGCGCCGAAAAAACCGCCCAAATGCGTTCCCTCCTTCTCCGAGAAAAAAGATTTTGCCTGTGTTTATTCGCCGAATACCCTGTGCATCATTTCGGCGTATGCGCCCTCCACGTTGCCGAGGTCGCGGCGGAAGCGGTCCTTATCGAGCTTTTCGTTGGTGTCGGCGTCCCAGAAGCGGCAGGTATCGGGGGAGATCTCATCCGCCAGCACGATCGTGCCGTCGGGCAGACGGCCGAACTCGAGCTTGAAGTCGACGAGCTTTACGTTCAGCTTCAAAAAGTAGGCCTTGAGCACTTCGTTTACCTTGAACGCCATGTTCTTGATGGTCTCGATCTCGTCGGCGGTGGCAAGGCCCAGCGCAAGCGCGTGGTAGGCGTTCATCAGCGGGTCGTGCAGCTCGTCGTTTTTATAAGAGAACTCGATGGTGGGCTGATCGAATACGATGCCCTCCTCCACGCCGAAGCGCTTCGCGAAGGAACCGGCGGAGATGTTGCGGATGATGACCTCCAGCGGTACGATCTGCACCTTTTTGACGGCGGTCTCGCGCTCAGAGAGCTCCTCCAC
>CADBOC010000433.1 GCA_902796175.1 Oscillospiraceae bacterium
ACACGCCCACGAGGAACCCCTGCGCGGACAATTCGGAAGCCAGCGCCGCGTCCACCGCCAGGCCGTTCGTCTGGATCGCGTGCGTCACCGGGATACGGCGGCTGTTGTACCGCCTCTCGATCGCCGGCAGCGCCGAATAGAACGAAGCCCCCGCCAGCGTCGGCTCTCCTCCCTGAAAGCTCAGGACCAATGAGCCGTCGGCATAGGCGAAAGCCCTCCGCAGCAGGATCTCCAGCGTTTCAGGGCTCATGACACCGCCGGACGCTCCGCACTGCCGCACGCTCTCCTCGCGGTAGAAGCAGTACCCGCAGCGCATATTGCACCGTCCGGACGCGGGTTTGATCAAAAGGGACAGCGGAGGCATGCCGTCACCCCCTTCTCGGAATTCAGACCGTTTTCCCCATTGTATCATCTCCCGACGCTCCGGGCTACCCGCCGCAGTGGCAAACGCCGCTTCCGTGTGCTATACTGACCCTGAGGTATCAACGCTGTTGCTGAAAGGGGTCTGACTATGGATTGGGAAAAATGCACGATCGGCCTTGAGCTCGGCTCCACCCGCATCAAGGCTGTCCTGCTTGACGAGCGGTATCAGCCGGCGGCTTCCGGAAGCTTCGAATGGGAGAACCGGCTTGAGAACGGGATCTGGACGTACGACCTGGCAGACGCGCGCGCCGGAATGACGGCCTGCTACCGCGCGCTCAAGCAGGACGTCCTGGACAAGACCGGCGAGCCCCTGCGCCGTGTCGGCGCGATCGGCGTCTCCGGCATGATGCACGGTTATCTTCCCTTTGACGGCAGCTGGAACCAGCTCGCCCCGTTCCGGACCTGGCGCAACACGATGACCGGCGCCGCGGCCGAAGCGCTGAGCCGTCTGTTCCGTTTCAACATTCCCCAGCGCTGGACCATCGCCCACCTTTATCACTCCATGCAGGCACGGGAGCCCCACCTGTCCCGCCTGGCGCACCTGACGACTCTGGCCGGATACATGCATTTCCTGCTGACCGGCGTCAACGTGCTGGGCGTCGGCGAAGCGTCGGGCGTTTTCCCCGTGGACAGCGCGGCGCCGGACTATGACGCCGCCGCCCTGGAGGCCTTTGACGCGCTGGCCGCAAAAGACGGCTATCCGTGGAAGCTGCGGGATCTCCTTCCCCACGTGCTCCCGGCCGGAACGCCGGCCGGCTCGCTGACACGCGAGGGCGCGCTCCTGCTCGACCCTGACGGCGACCTGCAGGCCGGGATCCCCCTGTGCCCGCCCGAGGGCGACGCGGGGACCGGCATGGTCGCCACCAATGCGGTCCGTCCGGGGACCGGCAACGTCTCCGCCGGCACGAGCGGCTTTGCGATGCTCGTCGTCGACAGGCTCCCGGGTATGCATCCGGAGATTGACATGGTCACCACGCCCGCCGGCGCACCGGTCGCGATGGCGCACTGCAACAACTTCACGGGCGACATCAACGCCTGGGTCGGTCTGCTGTCCGACGCCGCCGCGCTGCTCGGCGCCGACTGTTCCCGCGACGAAGCGTTTTCAAGACTGTTCCGCGCGTCGCTGGAAGGCCCGTCCGACTGCGGCGGACTGCTCTCCTTCAACTACATCTCCGGCGAGCATGTGACCGGAATGACCGAAGGCCGTCCCCTGTTTGCCCGTCTTCCCGACGCGCCGCTGTCCCTGCCCGCCTTCATGCGCACACAGATCTACTCGGCGCTGGCTTCCCTCGCCCTGGGCCTGCGGATCCTGACCGAGGAAGAGAAAGTCCCCATCCGGCGCCTGTGCGGCCACGGCGGATTTTTCCGGACCCCGGAAGTCGGACAGCGCGCCCTGTCCGCCGCGACCGGCGCACCGGTGACCGTCATGGAGACCGCCGGAGAAGGCGGCCCCTACGGCATGGCGCTCCTGGCCGCGTACCTGATCCGGCACGAAGCCGGGGAATCCCTGGAGGATTACCTGGACCGGCGGGTCTTCAGCGGCGTTCCTTCGGTCACGCTCAGCGCAACGCCGCAGGAGCGCGAAGGATTCCTTCGTTTCCTCGAAACCTACAAAGCCGCGCTCACGGTAGAGCGCGAGGCAGTCAAGGCAATACGATGACCGTATTCCAGGAGGTATATGATGCGCAAAGTCACACTGATCATGGACCGTGACTATACCGTCGGTCCGATCGATCCCAGGCTGTACGGTTCCTTTATCGAACACCTCGGCCGTGCGGTATACGGCGGCCTGTACGAACCGGATCATCCGCTCGCGGATGAGGAAGGCTTCCGGAAAGACGTGCTGGAGCTGGTCCGCAGGCTGGGCGTAACCCTGGTCCGCTATCCGGGCGGGAATTTCGTCTCCGGCTTCCGCTGGGAAGACAGCGTCGGCCCCGTTGAGCAGCGGCCAAAGCGCCTGGACCTGGCCTGGTTCACCACCGAGACCAACCGGGTGGGGCTGCACGAGTTCGCCCACTGGGCGCGCAAGGCAGGAAGCTCGGTCATGTACGCGGTCAATCTCGGGACCCGCGGTCCCGACGCCGCGCGCAACGCCGTCGAGTACGCCAACCATACGGGCGGCAGCTACTGGAGCGACCTGCGCCGCAGGAACGGGCACGACGCCCCCTACGGCGTTCGGCTCTGGTGTCTCGGCAACGAGATGGACGGCCCCTGGCAGATGGGGCACAAAACGGCGGAGGAGTACGGCAGGCTCGCGAACGAGACCGCCAAGCTCATGAAATGGACGGACCCCGCCGTAAAGACGATCCTCTGCGGCTCCTCGTCGCTGAACATGCCGACCTTCGGCGCATGGGAGACGACGGCGCTCGACATCGCATGGGAAAACGTGGACTACGTCTCCATGCACCAGTACCACGGCAACTCCGACGATTATCTTGAGAACTTTCTCGCGAAGGGCGTTGAGACCGAGGCGTTCATCCGCAGCGTCGCCGCCGCGCTCGACTACGTGCAGGGCAAGCGGCATTCGAAAAAGCGCGTCGATATCTCCTTCGACGAGTGGAACGTATGGTATCACTCCCACGGCGCCCCGTTCGAAAAATGGAGCGAAGCGCCGCACATTCTGGAGGACGTCTATAACTTTGCGGACGCGCTCGTCGTCGGCACGATGATGAACGCGATCCTGCGGCACGCGGACCGCGTAAAGATCGCCTGCCTTGCGCAGCTCGTGAACGTGATCGCCCCCATCATGACCGAAAACGGCGGCAGAGCCTGGAAACAGACGATCTTTTACCCGTTCTTTTTCGCCTCGAACTACGGCAGAGGCGTTTCGCTGCAGGTGGTATCCGAAACGTCGAAATACGATACCAAATGGTATTCGGACGTTCCCGACGTGGATCTTTCCGCCGTGCTTGACGAAGCGACGGGCCGCCTGACCGTTTTCGCCGTGAACCGCGACCTGAAAGAGGCGATCGACCTTCAGCTGGCCCTGCCGGGCTTCGGCCCGCTTACGGGCGCGAAATGGACGGCCCTAGAGCACAGCGACCCCTACGCCGTGAACACGGCTGAGCGCGAGGCGGTGCGCCCCGTCGAAAAACAGCCGGTCTCCCCCGATAACGGCGCTGTTGCGGCGCGCCTTTCGCCTATGAGCTGGAACATGCTGGTTTTTGAAAAAAAAGGATAAATTCAGGCCGGGTCATTTTTAGCTCTTGCAATCCGCCGTATTCTTCGGTATAATATCACCGTTCATATGCAAAAGGAGGAATGATACAGTATGTCTCTTATCTACAACGCGTACTGCAGAGCCTACCAGAAGGTGCTGAAATTCGGCATGAGCTTTCTGGATTGGCGCGAGCCGGAGCTGCTCAAAGGGGCGGGCTCCGTCAAACAGCTCCCCGCTCTGATCCGCGCGAAGGGCCTTACCCGCGTGCTGGTCGTCACCGACAGGGGCCTTATGAGTCTCAACCTGCTCGACGGCCTGTTCGCTTCGCTGGATGAAGCGGGCGTCTCCTACACGGTGTACGACGGCGTGCAGCCGAACCCCACCATTTCGAACATCGAAGACGCCGTCGCGCTTTACCGCGCCAACGCATGCGAAGGCATCATCGCGTTCGGCGGAGGCTCGCCGATGGATTGCGCCAAGGCCTGCGGCGCAAAGGTGGTGCGCCCAAACAAATCGATCCCCGATATGCGCGGCCAGCTTAAGGTTCTGAAAAAGCTGCCGCCCCTCTTCGCCGTGCCGACGACCGCCGGAACGGGGAGCGAAGTGACCCTCGCCGCCGTGATCTCGAACCCCGAGACGCATGAAAAGAACGCGATCAACGACCCCGTTCTGCGTCCGCGCACCGCGGTGCTCGACCCCGAACTCACGGTCGGTCTGCCGAAGAAGATCACCTCCACCACGGGTATGGACGCGCTCACCCACGCTGTGGAGGCCTACATAGGCCACTCGAACACACGCAAAACAAAACGCTGCGCCGAAAAGGCGACCCGCATGATCTTCGACAACATTCTTACCGCTTATGAAGAAGGCTCCAACATCACGGCAAGAAGCAACATGCTCGAGGCCTCCTATCTTGCGGGCGTCGCCTTCACAAGGGCCTACGTCGGCTACGTGCACGCCATCGCGCACAACCTCGGCGGCACCTACGGCACGCCCCACGGGCTTGCGAACGCCGTGATCCTGCCGTACGTACTCGACTTCTACGGCAAAAAAGCCTACAAGCCGCTGGCAAAGCTCGCCGATGTCGCCGGTCTCGACACCCAGGGCAAAACCCGGCAGGAAAAAGCCGAGATGTTTATCGCGCGCATCCGTGAGCTCAACCGCCTGATGAACATTCCCGAGAAATTCGACTTCATCAAAGAAGAGGATATCCCCACCATCGCGGCGCGCGCGCTGAAGGAGGGCAACCCCCTGTACCCGGTACCGCGCATCATGAACAGGGCCCAGTGCGAATCGATCATCCGCGGCCTGATGGCATAAAGAACAAGGCGCATCCGTTTTTCGGCGGATGCGTTTTCTTTTATTGTTTATCTTACAAAAACAGTTGATTTTACCGCGCGCGCTATGCTATACTATTATGACAGGAATTGTTGAAAGGACGTTCGTCATGTTATTTACACAGGATATCGGCATCGATCTCGGCACCGCGAATACGCTGATCTGCGCGCGCAACAAGGGCATACTGATCCGCGAGCCCTCGGTCGTGGCAGTCAACGTAAAGGGCGGCGGACAGCGCGTGGTGGCCGTCGGCAGCGAAGCAAAAAAAATGATCGGCAGAACGCCCGGCTCGATCACGGCGGTGCGGCCCCTGAAGGACGGCGTGATCGCCGATTTCCAGCTGACGGCGGATATGCTCCGCGCCTTTATCAAGCAGGCGCTCTCCGGCGCGCCGTTTTCACGCGCCAGAGTGATGATCTGCATCTCTTCCGGGGTGACGGAGGTGGAACGCAAAGCCGTGCATGACGCCGCGATCAGCGCCGGGGCACGCTACGTAAGCCTGATCGAGGAACCGATGGCCGCCGCGATCGGCTCCGGTCTGCCGGTAACGCAGCCGAAGGGCAGCATGATCGTGGATATCGGCGGCGGCACCAGCGAGGTAGCTGTGATATCGCTGGGCGATATCGTATGCTCCCGCGCCATCCGCGTTGCGGGCGACACCATGGACGAAGCGATCGTTCAGTATGTGCGCAGAAAATACAATCTGCTGATCGGAGAACGCTCGGCGGAGGAGATCAAGATCGAGATCGGCTCCGCTTCGCCCTACGGGGGCGAGGGCGCCATGGACGTGCGCGGCAGAAATCTGGTGGACGGTCTCCCGAAGAACGTGGAGATCACATCCGAAGACATACGGGAAGCGCTGACGGATCCCGTGAATCAGATCGTGGATATCATCTGCACAACGCTCGAAAAAACGCCGCCGGAGCTCGCGGCGGATATCATGGACACCGGCATCATGCTCACGGGCGGCGGCGCGCTGCTGCGCGGCATAGACCGCCGGATAGCGGACGCGACCGGCATGCCGGTCATGATCGCCGAAAGCCCGATGGACTGCGTTGTGACCGGCGCCGCCATCGTACTGAACAAAGACACGCTGAACGTGCGCGCCCAGGCGGATTGACGCGCGTTCTCATCCCGACAGGCTCGCCCCTTACCCGGGCGGCGGAGCCCGTCTTACCGGAGTTGCGATATGCGTAAATTTTTTACCGGCGCGAAGGGCAGGCTGCTGCTCGCTCTGCTGGCGGCCCTGCTCATCGGCGTCGCCGCGGCAGCCGTCTCATCCAACGGCGTATCCCCCGTTTCGGCGGTACTGAGCGTAGTACTGAAGCCGCTTGACAGCGCCTCCGCTTTTCTGCGGGACCGGTTTTCGGACCTGCGCCTGAGCTTCCGCTCCGCCGACCGTTACAGGGAAGAGGCCGAAAGCCTGCGGGCCCAGCTTGAAGCCGCCCGCGAGCAGCTGGTGGAGCAGGAAAAGCTGAAGCAAAAGCTTGCCGCCTACGAATCGTTTCTGGACGTCAAGAGCGACAATCCGGATTATACCTTCATTCCCGCCTCCGTCGTGCTCAGGGATCCCTCCGATCTGTACGGCAGCTTTACCGTGGACCGCGGCTCCTCTGACGGCGTTCATGTGAACGACCCCGTGATCTACGGGCAGAATCTGGTAGGCGTGGTAAAGGAGGCAGCCCCCGATTCCGCGGTCGTATATACGCTCTTTCACCCGTCTGTCAACGTGAGCGCCTATGAGATCCGCACACGGGAGGACTGCTACACCGAACCGCAGGCCGGCGCGGCCGCAAAAGGGGTGATCCGCGCGGCCGGCTTTACCCGCACAGGGACCGTCTCCGCCGGGGGGATCGTATGCTCCTCCGGCGTCGGCGGCATTTTTCCGCGCGATCTGATCATCGGCACGGTACAGGAGCTGGCCGGGAGCGAGGGACAGCCCGACGTCACGGCGCTGATCGCCCCGAACGTATCGCCCGAAACGCTGACGGACGTCTTCATCCTGACATCCTTCGAAGGGAAGGCCGGATAATATGAACGGATTTTTTCAGCGGCAGAGCGTTCGGCGTATTACGGCGGCGGCCGCCGTACTGCTGACCTTTATGCTGCAGAACGCGCTGTTCGGAACCATGAAGCCCGCGCCGCTGCTGCTGATCCCGCTCGCGGTATGCGTCGCCATGGTGCGGGGCGAGACGGAAAGCCTGTTCTACGGCGCGCTGACCGGCGCGCTGTGGGATCTTTCGGCCCCGGCTCCCGACGGCGTTTACGCCCTGCTCTTCGCCCTTCTGACCTTTGCCTGCGGCGTCCTTGCGAAACGCTTTCTGCGGCAGACGCTCGCCGCGGGAACGCTGCTCACCGCCTGTTTCGCGGCGGCGGTCTGCCTGTTCGCGGCTGTCTTCGCGCTGTCCGCCGGGGGCGGCCGGGGGCTTTTCACCGCCGCGCTGCGGTTCTATCTGCCGCAGATCCTGCTGACGGTCCTGTTTACTCCGCTGTTTTACTACCCCGCTCTGGCGCTGGCGCGGCTGGGAGAAACGAAAACGGGCGCAAAACGTTTTCACACAGTGAGACCGCAGGTATTTTCCCCGGAGGGAGGGGATGAACACAGATGAACGCCTTGAAAGAAAAGGAACCCAGATACACGGTTCTGCTTGTCCTGACGGCGCTGCTGTTTCTGGGCACGGGCGGCAGCCTGTTCTACCAGCAGATGATCGCCGCCGCGCCGGACGCCGCGAACGCGAACGTGCGCACCTATGAGATCGCGGTACCGGGCTCCCGCGGAGAGATCCTTGACAAAAACGGAAACACCTTTGTATACAACGAACAGATCCATACGCTGGTGCTCAGCGCCGTCTCTTTTCCGGCGGACACGGAAGCCGGCAACCGGGAGATACTCGCCATTCTGAACAAGCTCGAGGGCGAGGAAGAATCCTGGCTCGATCTGATCCCCCTGCGCCTTGAAAACGGCGCGCCGGTCTTTGAAGAGGACCGGGAGGCGGACGTGCGCTGGATGCGCTCGAAATACTTTCTGGAGCTCAACAGCTACGCGACGCCGCAGAACTGCTACGACGCGCTGACGGAAAAGTTCAAACTGGAACCGTTCTCCCCGGCAGATCGCATGCGCATTGCGAGCGTGCGCTACGGCATGGCGAGAAAGGGCTTTTCAGCAACGGTCCCCTACACCCTGGCCGAAGACGTTTCCGTCCGTACGATCTCCTACTTCAAAGAAAACGCGGCCGATTTTCCCGGGGTGGACGGCGCCGTAACGAGCGCCCGCAAATATATGGGGGACGGCTCCGCCGCGGCGCATGTGCTCGGCTTTGTGGGCGGCATCAGCGAAGAAGAATACAGCGAAAAACAGGCGGCAACAGCCGCCGATCTGCGCGCCGCCGCAGGCGACGAAAAACAAATGCTCACGATCGAGGCCAGGCGTTATCTGCAGACCGATATCATCGGCAAGAGCGGCCTTGAGCAGGCGATGGAGCCATACCTCAGAGGCGCGAACGGCAAAGCGGCGCTGCAGGTGGACGCGGACGGGAACGTGAGCGAAACGGTGACCGTTCCCCCTGAGGACGGCGGCACCGTCGTAACGACCCTCGATCTCAAAATGCAGCAGATCGCCGAACGGGCGCTCGCGGACCGGATCGCCGCCATCACAGCCGAAAAACCGCTCGCCGGAGGCCTGACGCCCGCCGGCGCCGTGGTGGTGGAGGACGTAAAAACCGGCGCGCTGCTGGCCGCCGCCTCCTACCCCGGTTTTTCTCTGGCGACCTATTTTGAGGATTACGCGGACCTTGCGTCGGATCCCGGAAAACCGCTGTGGAACCGCGCGTTCCAGAGCGGCTATTCCCCCGGTTCCACCATGAAGCCCGCAACCGCCGTAGCAGGGCTTGAAGAGGGCGTGATCACGCCCGATTCCACCTTCTACTGCTCCGGCGTTTACCAGTACATAGACCAGACCTTCGTCTGCTTCAACCGCAACGCGCACGGGACCGTAAACGTGAAGACCGCGCTTGCGGAGAGCTGCAACCTGTTTTTCTTCAACGTAGCGCAGGAGGTCGGCATACAGAAGCTCAACGCCTACGCTTCGCTGCTCGGCCTCGGTCAGAAAACGGGGGTCGAGATCCCCGAGACCGAGGGGATCGTCGCGGGTTACGAATACCGTGAATCCATCGGCAGGGGCTGGAAGCCGGGCGAAACGCTCCTTGCGGCCATCGGCCAGTCCGACAACTCCTTCTCCGCCGTGCAGCTGACGAATTACTGCGCCACCATCGCGAACGGCGGCACGCGCTACGAGCCCTATCTTGTGAGCAGCGTTCTTTCCGCCGACAGAAGCGAACTGCTCTACCGCAGAGATCCGAAGGTCGCGGTAGAGACCAACATCAGCAAAACGACGCTCGACGCCGTAAAAGCCGGCATGTACCTTGTGGCGAACGAGACCTCCTGCAAACCCTACCTCGGGGATCTGGCGCAGAAGGTCGCGTGCAAAACCGGCACCGCCGAAAAATCCCGCATCATTGACGGCGCGCTGGTCGAAGGCACCGACGGCTTTCTGATCGCCTTCGGGCCCTACGACGACCCGCAGATCGCCATCACCGTTGTGGTGGAAAACGCCGGCAGCGGCGCTTCCACCGCCCAGGTCGCGGCAGATATCTTCGAATACTACTTTTCAACGCTGAATTACGTGCAGCCCGTACAGCCTGACAACGAGCTGCTTTGACCGGGAGGGATACCGTATGCAGCATACGATCCTGTTCGCCTCGGGCAAGGGGGGCGTAGGCAAATCCACCGCCGCCTGCGGCATCGGAAAAGCCCTTGCCGCCGCAGGCAAAAAAACGCTGATCGTAGACTGCGACGCCGCGTTGAATTCCGTTAAGGTGCTGCTGCAGTGCAGCGAAAGCTGCGTGTTCAACTGGCTTGACGTGTGGCAGGGGCGGGTCGAGGCGGCGGCCGCGATCACCGAAGCCGCCGAAAACCTGTGGGTGCTCTCGGCGCCCGTTTCGCCGCCGCCGGCGGGAGCCGGGCACGCCGTAGCCGAAGCGCTGAAAGCCTTCGGCGAAGACGCGTTCGATCTCATTCTGCTCGACGCGCCCGCAGGCATAGACGCGGGCCTGAAACGGGCGGCGGAGCCTGCCGACAGCGCCCTCGTCGTGGCTACGGCGGATACCATCTCGGTGCACGCCGCGCTGCAGACTGACAGGACCCTCGCCGCGGCGGGCATAAAACATACGCGCCTGCTCATCAACCGCTACAGCGTGCGCGCGGCCAGAAAGGGACAGTACCTGTCTCTTACCCGCATGATCGACAGCTCCGAAATGCCGCTGATCGGCGTGATCCCCGAGGATAAAGCCCTGACCTACGCCTCCGTCGTTGAACCGGACGGAAAAAGATCGAAAAGCGCCGAGGCGTTCGAGCGCATCGCAAAGCGCATTCAGGGCGAGCACGTACCGCTCACCCGCGCGCTCTTGAGATAAAAAGCGTTTTTCCTTGCATTCCCGCCCCGCATATGATATAATAACATGCACCTTTCGGAATGCACGACAAAAGGAGGACAGACAGATATGCATATCGCACTGATCGCCCATGATTCCAAAAAAGAGCTGATGGTCCAGTTCTGTATCGCCTACTGCGGGATCCTGAGCCACCATACTTTGTGCGCGACCGGCACCACCGGCAAGCTGATCGCAGACGCGACCGGTCTGCCCATCACCCTGTATCTGAGAGGGGCTCAGGGCGGCGCGCAGCAGGTCGGGGCGCAGATCTCCTGCAACGAGATCGACCTGCTGCTGATGTTCCGGGACCCCCTGAAGCCCAAGCCCGGCGAACCGCGCGACAACGACCTGCTGCGGCTTTGCGACGTACACAACATACCCGTGGCGACAAACATCGCGACGGCTGAATCCCTGGTGCGCGGTCTTGACCGCGGCGACATCGACTGGCGCGAGCTTGTCAGAAAATAAACCGGCGGCATACGCCGGAGAAGGAAACTGAATCAAGATGGCTGTTCTGATCACAAAACCCAAGGGCACCGCGGATGTTCTGCCCGCCCAGAGCGGGCGTCTCCGTTTTCTGGAATCCCGCCTGCAGACGGAGGCCGCTCTCTTCGGCTTTCAGGAGATCCGCACGCCCGTTTTCGAGCACACGGAGCTCTTCCGCCGCGGCGTAGGAGAGACCACGGACGTGGTGCAGAAAGAGATGTACACATTTGAAGACAACGGCCGGCGCAGCGTCACCCTGCGCCCCGAAGGCACCGCGGGATGCGCGCGCGCGTTTCTGGAGCACGGGCTTTTCAACGAGCCGCTGCCGCAGAAGTATTATTACTTCACCTCCTGCTACCGCTACGAAAAGCCGCAGGCAGGCCGCCTGCGCGAATTCCACCAGTTCGGCGTAGAGGCCTTCGGTTCCGCTTCCCCCGCCCAGGATGCGGAGGTGATCAGCCTCGCGAACCATGTATTCGACCTCTTCGGCGTAAAAGACCTGCGCCTTGAGATCAACTCCATCGGCTGCCCCAAGTGCCGCAGGGATTTTCAGTCCGCGCTCAGGACCTACTTTGAAGGATATAAGGATCAGCTCTGCGAGACCTGCCTCTCAAGGCTGGAGCGCAACCCCATGCGCATTCTGGACTGCAAAAGCCCCGTCTGCTCTGAGATCGCGAAAGGCGCGCCGAAGGTGCTCGACTATCTCTGCGAAGAGTGCGAAACGCATTTTACGCAGCTAAAGCAGTATCTCGACGCGCTGGAGCTGCCTTACACCGTGAATCCGACGATCGTACGCGGGCTCGATTATTATACCAGGACCGTGTTCGAATTTGTAAGCGACTCCATCGGAGCGCAGGGCACCGTCTGCGGCGGCGGCCGCTACGACGGACTGATCGCGGAGCTTGGCGGAGCGGACTGCCCCGCCTGCGGCTTCGGCATGGGCATGGAGCGCCTGCAGCTGCTTCTTGAAGCGCAGGGGATCGCGCTGCCGGAACCCGAAAGACCCGAGCTCTACATCGCGCCCGCCTCCCCCGCCCTCGCCTCAGCCGCGCTGAAGCTCGCGGACCGGCTTCGCGCAGAAGGGTTCCGCACCCTGACCGACGTGAGCGGCCGTTCCTTAAAGGCGCAGATGAAATACGCCAATAAGCTTCGCGCCCTCTTTACGACGGTTCTGGGCGAAGACGAGATCGCCGCAGGCAAGGCAAAGCTGAAAAATATGGATACCGGCGAAACCTGCGAAACGGCGCTGGCGGAGCTGCCGGACGTTTTGATGCGTCTGCTTGCCGCCGACGCTGCGGCGCCGGGCGGAACCGCAGCGGATCCGCTGAAAAAACTGGTACTTCTGAACGGAGGGAAATAATCATTATGGATCGCATCACGGGCATGAAACGCAGCGACTACTGCGGTAATTTCCGCATCACGGACGCGGGTCGCGAGATCACGGTGTTCGGCTGGGTACAGCGCGCGCGGAACCTCGGCAGTCTGCTCTTCATCGATCTGAGAGACCGCACGGGCATTCTGCAGCTCGCCTTTGACGAGGGGACCGACCCCGCCGTATTCGAAAAAGCGGCTTCGGCGCGCAGCGAGTACGTGTTGGCGGCAAAGGGCAAGGTGCGCGAGCGCTCCGCCAAAACCAACAAGATCCCCACCGGCGACGTGGAGCTCTATGTGACGGAGCTCAGGATCCTCGCAAAGAGCGAGACCACGCCCTTTGAGATCGTTGAGAACTCCAACACAGCGGAGACCACAAGGCTCAAATACCGCTACCTCGACCTGCGCCGCCCGGATCTGCAGAAAAATCTGCTGCTGCGCAGCAAGATCGCCAAGATCACCCGCGATTATTTTTACGACAACGGCTTCGTCGAGATCGAGACCCCGATGCTGATGAAATCAACGCCCGAGGGCGCGCGGGACTTCCTCGTTCCCTCACGCCTGCACAACGGCAGCTTTTACGCCCTGCCGCAAAGCCCCCAGCTTTATAAGCAGCTCTCGATGGTGGCGGGCTTTGACCGCTACATCCAGATCGCGCGCTGCTTCCGCGACGAGGATCTGCGCGCCGACCGCCAGCCCGAATTCACGCAGATCGACCTTGAGATGAGCTTCGTGGACGTGGACGACGTGCTGGAGGTGATAGAGGGCTATATGAAGACCCTCTTCAGGCAGGCGCTGGATGTGGAGATCGAAACGCCCCTTCCCCGCCTGAAATACGCTGACGCGATGGACCGCTACGGCTCCGACAAGCCCGACACGCGCTTCGGCATGGAGCTCTTCGATCTGAGCGAGACCGTGCGCGACTGCGGCTTCTCCGTCTTTGAGTCCACGGTCGCCGCCGGCGGCACCGTGCGCGGCATGACGGCGAAGAACGCCGTTAAAACGCTCACCCGTAAAGAGATCGACAAGCTCACCGAGCACGCGAAGGGCATCGGCGCGAAGGGCCTTGCCTGGGCGCGCTGGACCGACGACGGGATCGCATCCTCCTTCGGCAAATTCCTGACAGAGGAAAAGATGGCCCAGCTTCTTGCCGCCGCAGGCGCCGAAAAAGGCGACGTGGTGCTCATCGTCGCGGACGCGAGAAAGTACATCGCGCTCTCCACCCTCGGCGCGCTGCGCCTTGAGGTCGCGAAAAAGCTGGATATCAAACGCGAGGGCTACAACCTGCTGTGGATCGTGGAATTCCCCTTCTTCGACTGGGACGACGAGACCGAAA
>CADBOC010000434.1 GCA_902796175.1 Oscillospiraceae bacterium
CCCTCCGGCGAAACGGAAAACGCCCCTCCGGCGCAGACGCGCCCGACCAACGGCGGCGTTACGCCGTCCGCGGCCGACCCGCCTCCCCCGTCAGATCAGCCGCCGCAAACCGCCCCGTCAACGACCGCCGCGCCCTTTTCATCGGCGGACGACCCGCCCGCGGATCAGACGGAGGCCACCCAGGCCGAAAAGCCCGCCGGCGTATACACCCGGCTGCCGGTCGATTACGAAACGGCAAGAGCGCGCTTCGGCCACCCGATCCTCCCCTGCGAAGAGGCAGGCTTTATCGGCTGCCGGGCGGGGATCGTCAGCCGGGACGGCAACACGGAGGGCGACGGCGCGTTCTGCCTTTCCGTTACCTATGTGTTCACGAACGGCGAAGTGACCCTCACCGATCAGGACAGGCTCTCAGGCTCGCTCTCCCCCGAGGGCAATGAGACGCTGACCTACCGCGGCCGCACGTTCTATATCCGCCGTCCGGACGTCTCTGACGGGCGTCTGAGAGTCGAACGATTCCCGACGCCTGACTCCGGCCTTGCGTATCAGGCCTTTTTCGAGCCGGATACGGACGTTTACGCCGTCATGGATCTGATCCTCTCTCTTACGATCTGAAGAAAGGAGTTCGAAAACGATGAAAACCAAGCTGTTTGCGATCCTTTGCGTCATCTCGGTCTGGCTTGTGGGCTCCGGCGGGGCGCCGGCCTCGGCCGCTGACCCCGGCGGCGCGCCGAACTGCTTTTATACGGTGCGAAGCGTAGGTTTTGAAGAGGCAAAAGCCGCCTTCGATCACCCGATCCCTCCCTGCGGAAGAAGCGACTTTCTCGGCTACTCGGTCGGCGAAGTGCACGGGACCGAAAAGATATTCTGCCGGGACCTGATCTACGAATTTACGGAGGGCTCCGTCGTTCTGACAGATGAGAGCCGGAACGGCGGCGTCCTCTGTCTCGCCGAAGGCGCGCGTTACGAATACAGGGGCAGAACGTTCATAGAAGACCGCTTCGGCGGACCTGACCGCCTTATACTCGGCTGCGGGCTTTATGACGTCACGGGAGAAAGCGGGATCGTATACGTCGCCGATTTCGACCGGTCCGCTGACGTATACGCCGTTATGGATCTGATCCTCTCGCTGGAGACCGCCCCCGGCGGCGTCGAAACGGCAGCGCGGATCAGCGGCGACGTGGACGGCGACGGCAGCGTTACGGCGGTCGACGCGCGCCTTGCCCTGCGCGCGGGCGTAGGGCTTGAAACGGCGCTCAGCGCCGAAGCGTTCTCCGCGGCGGACGCAAACGGAGACGGCGCACTGACGGCCGGGGATGCAAGAGAGATCCTTCGCGCCTCGGTAGGGCTCGGGAGCCTGTAAGCATGGTGCTTTTCCCTCAGGCATTGACATCCTCTTTCACGCATGTTATGATAGGTACAAACAGATCTGTAAAAAGGGGGATGCGCAATGTGGGAACGGATTGCCGCGTTTTTCACGGCGGCAATACTTGGGCTTTGGGGCATACTGGGCAGCGCCGTCTATCCGGCGTTTTACCGGTCGGCGTCGCCCGCCGCCGATATCCCGGGCCTGCGTGAGGGCTTCGTGCCGCAGGGCGTTACCGCCGCCCCCGATACCGGCGAGATCCTGATCAGCGCCTATCGGTCTGATGAGGGACAGTCGCAGCTCTTCGCTGTGAAAGAAAACGGAGCCGTGCGCGCAATACCGCTCGAAAGACCGAACGGCGAGCCTTATACCGAACATGCCGGCGGCGTGACCACAGACGGCAAGACCGTCTTCGTCAGCAGCGGCGGCAGTCTCTGGTATCTGCCTCTCTCCGATGTTCAGAAAGCCAAAAACGGCGACGCGCTGCGCTTTGCCGGCGGTATCGCCGTTCCCTGCCGCGCCTCCTTCTGCGCATGCGACGGCAGCCGCCTTTACGTCGGCGAATACCACGCGGACGGATATGAAACAGATGAGAGCCACCGCGTTTCGTGCGCCGGCGGCGGCGAATACCAAGCGATGGTCTTCGCCTACCCTTTGACGCCGGAATTGCTTGCGGGCGGCGCCGCGCCGACGGCGGTCTACGCGATCAAAGACAAAACGCAGGGCTTCGCCATGCTGCCGGGGGACCGCGCCGCGCTCTCCTGCTCCGGCGGGCTCAAAAGCAGCGAGCTGCGCCTCTACGACGCCTCGGGCGAAGCGGACGGCGCCTTCACCCTCGACGGCAAAACGCTGCCGCTCTTCGTTCTGGACGCCGCGCGCGCCCTCAGTTCCCTTCGCATGCCCCCCAAGAGCGAGGATCTCGAAGCGGTCGGCGGCAGTCTGCTGATCGGCTTTGAATCGGCTGCCGGCGCATACGGCGCGGGCTTCGCCCCGTTCTCCGTCGGTTCGGTCATGCGCTGCACGCCCCCCGCAGGCGATTCCCCGGTGTGCTGACGCGCGCCGCAAAAAAAAGATCTGAAAAATGAAAAAAAATGATTGACGAACGCCTCCGGATGTGTTATACTAATCCCACATACGGAGGCGTAGCTCAGCTGGTTAGAGCGCACGGTTCACATCCGTGAGGTCACGGGTTCGAGTCCC
>CADBOC010000435.1 GCA_902796175.1 Oscillospiraceae bacterium
AAAAAGACCGGCGGCATGACCTACAAGGAGATCGAGGGCGGGATCGCCATAACCGGCTACACCGACAAAACCTCCGTAACGGAGCTCACGATCCCCGACGAGATCGACGGCAAGCCCGTGATCCGCATCGATGATTTCGGCGTGTGCAACGCCGAGAGCCTGAAAAAGATCACGCTCGGCAAAAACGTGAAGGAGCTGGGCGGCTGGGCGCTCACGAACAACCAGCACCTCACTGAATTCGCCGTGGCGCCCGGGAACAAATGGTTCACGTCAGTGGACGGCGTTCTGTTCACAAGCGACAAAACGGTACTTGTATATTACCCGGGCGGGCGCGGCGTAACGTTCGACCAGTACGGCCGCGCGGAAAACGCCGCTCAATACGCCATTCCCGAGGGCGTTCAGGTGATCGGCACCAAAGCGTTCTACAAATGCGGGCACGTAAATATCACGTCCTTCCCCTCCACGCTCACCCAAATCTGCGAAAAAGCCTTTTTCAAATGCTATTACCGTGAGGAATTCACCAAGGATAAGATCGTGGAGAGCGGCCTTGGCAACTTCACCATGCCCGAGGGCGTGACCGTCATTGAAAAGGACGCGTTCTCCTACAACGAGCTGCTGACCGAGCTGACGCTCCCCGCAACGCTCAGAGAGATCGGCGACTTCGCGTTCTTCAACTGCAAGAACATGACAAAGCTGACCCTGCTCTGCCCGGAAGATCAGCTCAAACAGGGCGAAAAGTGGCAGCCCACGGCCAAGGGGAAGATCATGGATACCTGCAAAATCATTTTCGCGGAATAACCGGTTTTTATAAAGAGATCCCGGAGCGCCCTTCCGGGATCTCTTTTTCAAAAAAAGCCCGGACAGGACCGGCCCGGCAGTTTTTTGCGGATATTGAATAAAATCAACAGCGCGGCCATACAGATCCTTGCATAATCATACAAGAATCCGAAAGCATAAAACAATTTTGTCATTTTTTCTTGACTTTGACGCTTTAGTGTAGTATAGTGTGCTGCGAAATAAAAAAACAGGAGGAACAAAAACATGAACGCAAAAAAGATCCTTGCGCTGCTCATCGCCCTGGCGATGACGCTCTGCGTCTTCGCCGCCTGCTCGGGCAAGACGCCGACCGACGGAACGACCGCAGCCGAAGGCGATACGACCGCCGAAGCCGTCACCGCGAAAGCGACCCCTAAGGTCTATAAGATCGGCATCATGCAGTTCGGCGAGTTCGACGCGCTGCAGAACGCGAAACAGGGCTTTATCGACGGCCTTGCCGAAGCGGGCTACATCGACGGCGAAAACATCAAGCTCAACACCCAGAGCGCCGCGGCAGAAACCAGCAACTGTCCGTCGATCGCGGATTCCCTGATCAACGACAACTCCGATCTCATCCTCGCGATCGCCACGCCCTGCGCCTCCGCCGTCAAAGAAAAAACCTCTGAGATCCCGGTGCTCTTTACCGCCGTAACCGACCCGGTGGCGAGCGGTCTGATCGATTCCGCCGACGCGCCCGGCGCGAATCTTTCCGGCACTTCGGATATGAACCCGGTCAAAGAACAGGTGGACCTGCTCGTCAAGATCCTGCCCGAGGCGAAGAAGGTCGCCGTGATGTACTGCTCCAGCGAGAGCAACTCCGCCGCGCAGTATGAGCTTGCGAAGACGGCGCTCGAAGCGCTCAACATCGAGTGCGTTCAGAAGACCGTCTCCGCCGTGGACGAGGCGAAATCCGCCGTCGAATCCCTTGAGGGCGAAGTAGACGCCATCTACATCCCCACCGATAACACCCTTGCCGACGCGATGACGCTTGTGAGCGAAGCCGCGAAAAACGTGGGGCTTCCCATCATCTGCGGCGAAAGCGGCATGGTGAAGGACGGCGGCCTTGCCACCTACGGCATCGACTACTATGTGCTCGGCAAACAGACCGCTGAGATGGCCGTTAAGGTGCTTGAATCCGAGGATATGCTCGCAACGGTCGCTTCGATGCCCGTCGTATATCAGACCGAGGGCAACGAGATCGCCGTTAACACCGATACTGCCGCCGCGCTGAACATCCAGATCCCCGCGGATGTTATGGAGGGCGCCAAGACCTTCCCCGAGGCCTGATCCCCCCGTTCACAACGAACCGATAAGGATTCTTAGCGGCCGCCCGCATAAGGCGGCTGCTAAGATTTTCGTATTTTCAGAGAAACAAACCGGAGAACTGTTTATGAGTATTGCAACCATTGTCAGCGGCGTCGCGCAGGGCGTTCTATGGGCGATCCTGACCGTCGGCGTCTACCTCTCTTTCCGTGTGCTGGACGTAGCGGATCTGACCGTTGAAGGCACATTCCCGCTCGGCGCTGCAGTAAGCGTCGTACTGATCAACAAAGGTATGAATCCTCTGCTCGCGGTGCTCATCGCCGTGCTGGTCGGCATGCTGGCGGGCGTCGTTACCGGCACGCTGATCACCGTGTTCAAGATCCCCCCGATCCTTTCCGGCATTCTTACCATGATCGCCCTGTATTCGGTGAACATCCGCATCATGAGCGACAAGGCGACTGTCTCCGTCGCCGGAAGCTCCATAAAGGATCTGATCGCCTCGCTGATCAAAAAAGATCTTTTCAGCGGGGATCTCACAAAGTATTATCCCTACGTTCTCTCGATCACAACCGGTTTTATCTGCTGCGCCCTGATCGTTGCGGTTTTGTACCTGTTCTTCGGAACCGAGCTTGGCAGCGCTGTGCGCGCTACAGGCTCAAACCCCGTGATGGCGCGCGCCATGGGCATTCAGACGAACCTGATGATCATTTTGGGGCTCGCCATCTCGAACGGTCTGATCGCTCTTTCGGGGAGTCTCATTGCCCAGTTTGACTACGGCTCCGCCCTTGTAAACATGGGTCAGGGCACCATCGTAATCGGCCTTGCCTCCGTCATCATCGGCGAGGTACTGTTTATCCACAAAGAGCATTCCTTTGCCTATAAGTGCGGCGCGGTGGTGGCCGGCGCCGTCATTTACCGCACGATCATCGCCTGCGCGCTGACGATCCCGGGGCTGAAGGCCACCGATCTGAAGCTGATCACAGCGATCATCGTAGCCGTGGCGCTGGCGCTGCCCGTATTCAAAACACGGGCCGCAGACGTGAAAAAGCGCAGAACAAATCTCGGGGAGGCGCAGGGATGCTGACCGTAACAAATCTGAACAAGACGTTCAACGCAGGCACGGTAAATGAAAAACACGTGATCAAGGATCTCTCCCTCACCGTGAACGACGGAGATTTCATTACGATCATCGGCTCAAACGGCGCGGGCAAATCCACGCTTCTGAACCTGATCTCCGGCAACGTACCGGTAGACAGCGGCCGCATCAACCTCGGCGGTACGGATATCACCTACCAGAGCGACGTAAAACGCGCAAAACGCATCGGAAGGGTGTTTCAGGATCCCATGATGGGCACCTCCCCCGATATGTGGATCGAGGAAAACCTCGCCCTCGCCTACCGGCGCACCGGCCGCCACACGCTCAGATGGGGCATAAAACCCCAGGAGCGCGAAACATACCGCGCGGCGCTCGCGCAGCTCAATCTGGGGCTCGAGGACCGCCTGCAGTCAAAGGTCGGTCTGCTCTCCGGCGGCCAGCGTCAGGCCGTTACGCTTTTGATGGCGACGCTGCAAAAACCGGAGCTTCTGCTGCTTGACGAACACACCGCGGCGCTGGATCCCAAAACCGCCGCGACCGTTCTGACGCTCAGCGATCAGATCATCAAAGAGCATAATCTTACCGCCCTCATGGTAACGCATAATATGCAGAACGCCATCGACTACGGCAACCGCCTGATCATGATGCACGACGGCAGGATCATCTTTGACATCGCCGGAGAGGAAAAGAAAAAGCTCACCGTCGAAGCCCTGCTGCAGAAGTTTGAGGAGATTTCGGGTTCCGAATTCGCAAACGACCGCGCCCTGCTCTCCTGAATCCTAACGCATTCTGACGCCGAACGAGGTCTGATCCCCGTTCGTTTTTTTTGCGCGACGGATCCGGATTTGCCGCGCCTGGAGCGCAAATGAGAAGAGAAAAGGTAAAAGGTATCCATTTCGGAAAACGCTTTCGCGGTTTGAGATTATAAAACGGGATACGGGCAAAGCCCGTCCATCCTTTTTACCTTTTTACCTGCGAACGGCGGGCGGCAGCCCGCAAAAAAACCGCCGGGAGAGCCGTCAACGCTCCCGGCGGTTTTTTGTGAGAAAACGGATCTGAAGTCTGTCGCGATCAGAACGCGATCTTCTCCGCGATATAGCCCTCCAGCGCCTCGATGGGCAGACGCACCTGCTCCATGGTGTCGCGGTCGCGTACGGTCACGCAGTTGTCGGCGGGGGTCTCGCCGTCGCCCACGGTCTGGAAGTCGACGGTCACGCACAGGGGCGTACCGATCTCATCCTGCCTTCTGTAGCGCTTGCCGATGGAACCGGCGTCGTCGAAATCGACCGGGAAACGCTTTGAAAGGGCGGCGTAGATCTCCTCGGCCTTCGGCGAGAGCTTTTTACTCAGCGGCAGCACGCAGGCCTTGAAAGGCGCGAGGGTCGGATGCAGATGCAGCACGACGCGCGTGTCGTTTTTGGCGGCGTCCACCACCTCTTCGTCGTAGCTCTCGGTGAGGATGGCGAGGAAGAGCCGCTCCACACCGAGAGAGGGCTCGATGACGTAAGGCACGTAGCGCTCGTTGGTCGCGGGGTCGAAGTAATCGAGGCTCTTGCCGGAGGTGTTGATGTGCTGGGTCAGGTCGTAGTCGGTGCGGTCGGCCACGCCCCAGAGCTCGCCCCAGCCGAAGGGGAAG
>CADBOC010000436.1 GCA_902796175.1 Oscillospiraceae bacterium
AAACTGCCCATATCAGGCCCGCCGACAATACAAGGGCAAACATCAGGACGTCGTACCATACGGGAAGGGAGACAAAGAAAACAGGGATGGCAGCGCCAAACGCAGCAGCCGCCGTAAGCATCGCGGCGGTTTTCGGTTTTCGCACAACAATCTCCCGTTTTTCTGCAGCAGCGACCAGACCATAGATCCCCATTCCGATCAGGAAAGAGACCCAGGTCCACGGATTCGCCGTATAAAAATGCGGCGCAGCGAGGCGTTTCGGGATCCACCGCCCAATCACGGCAAAGACAACGCAGAAACAGGCGGCGATCGGGCCTCTGTACTTATGCCTGACGCGCATGGCGATCAGAAAGCAGACGTAAAAAAGCATTTCGATCTGCAGCGTATGACCGAGCCCGACAATGGGCCGTATGGCGCTGCCTGCCTTCGCCGTGGCACGGGAGTAAGGGATAAACAGCATGGACCGTACCAGATCCCATACGGTCGGCTTGTATCCGATGACGCCGGGCAGGAACTGCCCCGCCGCGAACGTAACGACCGTCAGCCCCCAGTACAGCGGCAGCGTACGTATGAGTCTGCGCGTAAGAAAAAACCGTTTTTTATCCGGCGAACGGGTCGAGAGCATGACAACGAAGCCGCTTATCATATAAAAGAGATAAACGGCGTGTGAAAAATCGAACGGGCAATCGCCCCAGATCCCGGTAAAGTGATATACGGTGATACACATCGCGCCGAGAAATCGCAGCGCCTGGATGGAATCGATGCGTTTCGGCAATCGAAAGGTTTTCGGCTCCATTTTTATGCTTCCTTTACGATCTCACGGTAGACCGACATCAGGCGCTCGGCGTTGCCGTCGGCGGAATGCGTCAAAGCGGCGCGGGCGGAGGCGTTCTTCGACAGGCGCTCGGCGAGGGCGTCGTCGTCAAATATGCGTTTTACGCACCAGGCAAGCAGCGCGGGATCGTTGCTGCGGTAAAACAGCGCCTCTTCCCCGTCGCGCGCCATATCCGGCGCGCCGCCGACGTAGGAGGAGATGCAGGGCGTACCGACCAGCATCGCCTCCCCCAGCGTATTGGGGCTGTTCTCCGCGACGCTCGTCAGCACATAGGCGTTTACCTGTGAAAGACGCTCCGCGACCTGCTCCGCAGAAAGCGTTCCTGTAAAAACGATACGCTGCCCCACGCCGAGATCACGGATGCGTTTTTTCAGATACGCGCTGTAGCCTTTTTTGACAGGAGACCGCTTATCGCCGTAAGGCGGATGCCCCGCTACGTAAACGGTGAGATCGGGGTACTCGCGCAAAAGCTGGGGCATGGCTTCCACCAGAAAGTGAAAGCCCTTCAGAGCGTAATAGCTGTTGCCGACGTAGAGCGTATGCCGGCGCATGCCGGAGAGAGACCAGCGGGTCTCATAAAACGGCCGGCGCAGAACGCGCGGGCAGGAATAATAGGAGGCGTTGGGATTGATCGCGTAAGCGTGAGCGCGGTCCCAGGTCGTTCTGCCGAGGATGTGCGAAGCGCCCGCGATCAGCTCCCGTTCCGGCAGCATACGAGGCCGGTACCAGCGTGTTTTACGCAGATGGAGCGTGAGCGCCGCGAACACATTTGCCGGAGAACCGGAAAAAAGAAGGTCGTCCAGCTCCAGCAGCCCGCACTGATAGGCGTATTGACCGTTGAGTATCCCCTGCAGCGAAACAACGCACGGGATACCGGCCCCGTTCGCGGCGTCCAGCATCGCCTTCGCGTGCAGGAACTCGGTACCTTCGATGTGGATCGCATCGGGCCGCGTCTTCGCGATCAGATCTCTGCAGCGTTCCGTAAGCGACGCGAGATCCGTCCCTTTTCCGTAAGGGATCGAGAGGTAGCGAACGCCCTGGGCTTCCGCGTCAAAATCCAGTCCCGAGTCGGATTTACAGGCGACGGTCAGCTTCAGCTCCGGGAATCGGACGAGCTGTGCGGCCATCGCCTCTACCCAGCCGCCCAGAACGTCAGAGGATATACCGAGCGCCTCAGCCGCCGGCCGCGGGATCAGATTCACGGTCCAGAGAATGTTCATGCAGTTCACCGTTCCATTTCATTATATCTGAATACATGATCGGGCAGAGGATCAAAAGAGGGAAATATACCTGAAACACAAAGGGGTCAAACGTAGCGACCAGAGCCACGGCGATCAGGTGCGCGTTTGAAGTCGCGATGATCGTCGAGGAGGCATGCTCCGTCTTGAACATCCGCGGCGCGTGAAAGATCATGGCGCAGGTGGGTACGCCGCCCCAGACGCCGTATTTCGCAAACGTGTCGAAGATCTCGGAATGGCCGCCGATGTCCCCGTCGAAAAACACGCTGCCGATCAGAGGAAAGGTCAGACACAGCCGTATGCTCTTCCAGTACCGTGCGACCCGCACCGCGAACGAGTCGGCGGTATCGCCGGCCGCCGTATCGAGCAGGTCCTCGATCTTATGTACGATCTTCGTTCCCTCAAAGATCTGCATAACAAGATTCCGGAACGATTCCACGTAGACGAGCATCAGCACGACCGTAACGATGATAAAGACGGAAATAAAGAACGCCGGCAAAACGCTGCGTCTGCGGTATACGATCAATATGATCAGCGACACGGCGGAAGCGAAGATCGCGATCGAATACCCGGCGTTGTTCAGAACCATCCAGAAAGAGACGGTCCACAGTACGCCGAGGGCAAAAAAGAATTTGTTGTGCTCGAAGGATTTCAGCGTCCATGCGTAGATCACCGGCGAGATCACGACCTCCGGATACACCAGACCGTAGCCGCCGATCCCCTGCCGCATCAGAACGTAGAGCTCTTCCGAGTCACGCACAAGCTGCCGCGCGATCGAGGTATCCGTCGCCAGCGCCTGCGCGGTACGGTAATTGAAGAAGATCATCAGCCCCAGCGTGATCGGAACGACGAAGCTGTAATTCTGCCACTGCCCTTCGCTGTAAATATTGATAAAGTACGCGAGCACCATCATATAGACGGCGATCTCCGCCATGACCGAGGAAAACGAGCCCTTTATGAAAGCCGTCAGGGCGACCATCACCATAAACAGCGCGCACCAGATCTGCATGGGCGTAAACGCGAACCGGCGGAAGAACTCCACCACGAACCAGATAAAGGCCAGCCCCAGCGCGATCAGACGGAAGATCAGATCCATCTGCAGCGGCGGCGCAATGGACCAGACCATGATATAGAGCACCGCGACCATCTGAAGGAGAGACTCCATCGAATGGCTCTTTTTGATCGAAAGACGTGTATTCATACTTCCTCAAGAAAGCTTCGGCAGGCGTCCGCGTACTGCCTGTAATCAAAAACCGGACGGGGTATGTGCAGCACCCTGCCCTGTTCAAACACCTGCCGCATGGCGTTCGAAACGAGCGGGAGCGTGAGCTCCGGCAAAAGTGTGCAGCTTTCGTCCGCGTACGTTCCGACGTCGCCGGTATCGGCGCAGATGATACGCGCGCCGCAGGTGCTTGCCTCAACAAATTTTGTGGGGAACCCCGCTGTATTTCTGCGGGTAGGCTCACGCAGAAACACAAAGCAGTCGCAGCTCAGGATCTCGCGCACCGTTTCACGGTGAGAAAGCCTTCCGGTAAAAACGATGTTCTCTGCCTCCGCGTACAGCGCCGCGTCCGGGTCCTCGCTGATGAACGCCTCCTGCTCCACGCCGACGATCCTGAGAGCGGCCGAATCCCGAGGGAGCGCCGCAAAAGCCCGGATCACCAGATCGAGCCGTTCTTTGTCGGAGGGAGAACCCGCGTACAAAAACGTATAATGCGGATGCACGACGGGCTTTTGCCGAAAGATCGGATCCTTCAGATCCACAAGCGGAGGCAGCAGCAGAACGGGAACGTAGGGACGGTACTGATCGGCAATCGTTCGGCTGACCGCGATCACGCCGTCGCAGACCTTGCCGAGCCGTTTTTCGATCTCGGTGCTGTCAAACGCCTTAACGCGCCGTTTCAGGGAATCCCCTTCTGTATAGCCGTTCCATTCCGTGCAGTCGTACAGGATCCGCACCCCACGTTTTTGAAACGCGCGCCGAACAGCCAGAACGGTCGCAAAAGGCGTATTGTATAACAAAACAGCCCGCGTGTCGCGATACCGATCCAAAAGCCCGCTCAGATCGTCCGTATCGAGGATCTGGGAAGCCCACTGTTTTTTTGTTTTCGGATAGGCCCGTTCGTAAACGTCATACCCCAGCCGGTAGGAACAGCGCACGATCCCGTCATAATACTGCGCCGAACGGTTCGTTCCGAGAAATACAGTATTGTACTCCGAAAGGGAAAAAAGCTTTGCGTCGTTTAATACTCTGTGCGCGGCGGCGTTGAGATCCGGCAGCTCAAAATTGCCAGCGCAGATCACGGTTCCCTTCTTCATCACAGATTTTCCTTATACCATCTGATAGCGGCCTCGATCCCGCGGGAAAAAGACCAATCGGGATCATAGCCGAGCATGCGTCTTGCTTTGCCGATGTCGGCGTTCGAATGGCGGATATCCCCGGGGCGAGCCGGTCCGAAAACCGGTTCGATCTCGACCCCGAGCGCTTTTGTAAGCCCGTAATAGATATCGATCAGGTATTCCCTGCCGCCGTAGGCGACGTTGTACGCCTGCCCGGCCGCCTCATGCGTCGCGGCGCACGCCTTGAGATTCGCCTCGATCACATTTTCGATGTAGGTGAAATCCCGGCTCTGTCTGCCGTCTCCGTGGATCGTGGGGCGTTCGCCCGAGAGCAGCTGGCGGATAAATTTCGGGATAACGGCGGCATAAGCGCCGTCCGGGTTCTGCCTGCGGCCGAACACGTTGAAATAGCGCAGGCCGTAAGTATCGAGCCCGTAATGGAGGGTATACTGCTTCGCCCACTCCTCATCGCAGCGTTTTGTGAGCGCGTATGGCGAGAGAAGATTCCCTTCGGCGCCTTCGGTCTTTGGGAGCTGGGGCGCGTCTCCGTAAACGGAAGAGCTGGAGGCGTATACAAACTTTTTTACTCCGGTCTGCCGCGCGGCCTCCAGCATATTGAGCGTACCCGTGATATTGTTCGCGCAGTAAAACAGAGGCATCTCGATGCTGCGCGGCACAGAGCCCCAGGCTGCCTGATGAAGGACGTAATCCACGCCCTCGCACGCTTTCAGACAGACCTCCGGGTCTTTGACGTCCCCTTTTATAAACGTAAAACGCGGATCGTCTGAAAAAGAAGCCAGGTTTTCAACTCTGCCGGTAGAGAGATCGTCAAGGCAGCGCACCCGGCAGCCGAGCGAGAGAAGCGCCTCACAGAGATTTGAGCCGATAAAACCCGCGCCGCCCGTTACAAGGAACAGAGAATGCTCGGGGAATCGAATGTCGGAATAACCCATTTTACAGCCTCCAATACACGAACCCTGCCTGTTCGAACACAGCCCTGTCAAACAATCCTTTCACATCGACGAGTACGCGTTTCTCTCCCCCGTATAACGAGGCAAGCTCTCCCGTACCGAGCGAACGGAAGGCTTCGTGCGAAACCGCGACGATCACGGCGTCCATACCGCGGATCTCTTCCAGCGGTGTAAAACGGATCCCGTACAGCCGTTCGGCTTCGGCGGCGTCGGCAGTCGGATCGCAGATCAGCGGCTCGATCCCGTATTCGCCGAGTTCCTTAACAATGTCGATCACACGCGTGTTGCGCGTATCGGGACAGTTTTCCTTAAAGGTAAAACCGAGGATCGCCACCTTTGCGCCTTTCACGCTTTTATCGGCCGAGATCAGGCTTTTGACCGTATTCTCGGCAACGTATCTGCCCATATCGTCGTTTATGCGTCTGCCCGCGAGGATCACCTGCGAATGATAGCCCATCTGTTCCGCTTTATATGTGAGGTAATAAGGATCCACGCCGATGCAGTGGCCGCCCACGAGCCCGGGACGGAAGGGCAGAAAGTTCCACTTTGTACCCGCCGCCTTCAACACAGAAAGCGTATCGATGCCCATCTTGTTGAAGATCACGGACAGCTCGTTCATAAACGCGATATTGATATCGCGCTGGCTGTTTTCGATCACCTTCGCGGCCTCCGCCACACGGATGCTCTCGGCCCGATAGATGCCGGCCTCCACAACAAGCTCATAGACAGCGGCGACGGTATCAAGCGTTACGGCGTCCATGCCCGAAACGATCTTCTGAATGGTCTCGAGCCGGTGTACCTTATCGCCGGGATTGATGCGCTCCGGCGAATACCCGATCTTGAAATCCCTGCCGCAGACAAGGCCGGATTCCCGCTCCAGGATCGGCACGCAGATCTCCTCGGTAACGCCCGGGTAGACCGTGGATTCAAACACCACCATACTGCCGCGCGTCAGGTTTTTTCCGAGGATCTCGGAGGCCCCCTCCACGGGAGAGAGATCCGGCGTATGGTCCTCCCGCACAGGGGTCGGGACGGCGACAACGTGAAATTTTGCCTCCCGCAGCTTTTCGGCGTCTGCCGTAAACTGTACGGAACAGGCGGCAACGGCTTCGTTCCCGACTTCGCCGGTGGGATCCACGCCGTTTTGATACAGCGCGATCTTTTCACGGTTCAGGTCATAGCCGATCACGCGGATCTTTTTCGAAAAAGCGACGGCAATGGGCATGCCCACATAACCGAGGCCAATAACGGAGAGCGCTTCCTCGCCTCTCAGCAGTTTTTCATACAGATCTTGAAACATTTTATCTTCCCCCATCGATTTCCTGACGCCCCGCGGCCGCCGTCGGCCGGTAGAGCTTTTGTATCTGCCCGGTCAGCACACGGTTTACGGCATGCACGTCAAAGTGTTCTTCCGCATACCGGCGGGAGGCTTTCCCCATTCCGTCGGCGTCCGCCTCCCCGCGGCAGAATCGCAGCATGGCGTCTCTGAGCGGAATGACCTCCCGCGCGGGGACCAGAATGCCGTTGTATCCGTTTTTTACGGTCTCTCTGCAGCCCGTTACGTCTGTCGTGATCACGGGTCTGCCGCATGACATGGCCTCCAATACGGCGCGCGGCGTTCCCTCCCGGTATGAGGGAAAAACAAAACAGCGGACCGTACGCAAAAAAGAAGGTACGTCCGAGATCTCCCCCAGATATTCGGCGGAGCCTGCGTCGCACAGCCGACGCAGCAGCGCGTAGGTCTCAGTTTTTTCGATCCCGTCAAGCTCCCCCGCAAGGCGCAGCCGCGCTTCGGGGCATACGCTGACGACCTGTTCAAACGCCCGCAGCAGCTCATAAATCCCCTTCTCAGGATTCAGCCTGCTGCAGAACCCGAACACAGGCTGTTCCGGCAGATCATAAACAGGGAACCGCTCCAGATTGACGCCGGACCCGGGAACGAGGATGCACTGCGTATCTTTTACAAGCCTTCGCCGCAGGAATTCCCCCCTGTCGTCTTCGTTCTGAAAAACAACGCGGGAAGCGTACCGAAGCGACGTGCGGATATACGGGAATATGAGCAGCCGCCTGAGCGTGCCGACCGGGCCGCCGGTAATAAACAGACTCCCCGCGCCGTTGATCACGTTCATGCAGGGTACGCCCAGCGCGCGCGCCGCGTTGTTCGCAAGCGGCGCAAAGCGGATCCCGTAGGAATATATGACGCCAAACCCCTGTTCTCTTCCGAGCCGGACGATCAGATCCAGCGCGCGCCGTTCCGCAAAGGGATCGATGCCGCGGCGGGCAAGCCCCAGCTCCCGGTATTCGATCCCCGCGGGACCGAGGCCCGCCTGCCCTTCCTCAAGGCTTTCGGGACCGAAAACCGTTACCGAGAAGCCCGCCCGGTGAAGCGCGTCGAACAGCTCGGGACGGTAGAGATACAAACGGTGCGCGCACGCGGAAAGAATGGCGATATGCCGGAACGGCGCGTTCATACCCTTGCTGCCTCCGTCTCTTTCTTCTTCGCATCCTCAAAAACCGTGGAATAGACCTGCTTTGCCGGCTTATAGTCTTTGCCGAATACCGTCAGAACCGTCATGATCAGGATCTTAAGATCGTACATCAGGCTCAGTTTTTTGATGCCGAGAAGATTGTACTGCATTTTATCCGGCAGGATCTCGGCAAGATACAGCTTATCCGGATCCTCCAGCCCCAGCAGAAGATCGTTCTCGTTCCGGTAATAGATGCTTGCAAGCGATGTGATGCCGGCGGGCAGAAGAAACGTCGCCATCATCTCGTCCGTGTAATGGTCTACATACCGCTGTACCTGCGGGCGTACTCCGACAAAGGTCATATCGCCTCTGAGAACGTCGATCAGCTGACCGAGTTCGTCGATCTTGTATTTCCGAATAAAAGCGCCGACCTTCGTGATGCGGCTGTCGTTTTTAACGGTCAGCAGCCATCCGGAATCAGAATCCTGGTACATGGAGCGGAATTTATGTATTCTGAAATCTCTGCCGTAAGAGGTTTTCCGGACCTGACGGTACATGACAGGCCCGGGCGATTCAAGCTTGATCGCGATCGCCGTTGCCCCGAACACAGGAGACAGCAATATGAGAAGTCCGAGCGAAGCGCCGATATCGAATCCCCTTTTCAGTACCAGCGTTCCCTTTTTGCGGCGCAAGACCTCGTAATAAGGGCGTACCGCCTCATTTTGCATGTATGGCGGAAGCTCCTCCCATTCCTTCAGTTTCATCCGATCCTCCATTCTCCCCATCTGCCGCGGCCGCAGGACGCTCAAACACAAGACGCCCGTCGGAACCGATCCTGCAGACCGCGGTACAATAATCCAGCACGCTCTTCCTGTGCGTGGTAATAATAAACAGACGGTCGTCGTCCTGCCGCAGGACCCCCTCGAGCACACGCCGTTCGGTATCCGCGTCCAGCGCGCTGGTCGCCTCATCCAGCAGCATCACGGGCGCGTCGCGCAGCAGCGCGCGGGCGATCGAAATACGCTGCAGCTGCCCCTGCGAGAGATTGTCGCCGTTTTCCCCGATGCGGCGTTCCAGCCCCTCCGGCTCCTCGCTGATAAAACGGTCCATGCAGGCGATACGCAGCACACGCATCAGATCCTCTTCCTTTGCCTCCGGGGCGACCGCGCGCAGATTATCCGCGATCGTACCGCTGAAGAGATGATCCTCCTGCGGGACGTATGAGAAAAACCTTCTCGTACTGTCTGAGATCGACAGTTCTTCACCGCCGGCTTCAAACACGATCTTCCCGCCCACCGGACGCAGCAGACCCAAAAACAGCCGCAGCAGCGTCGTTTTCGCGTTGCCGGATTCGCCGATCACGGCGATCCGCTCCCCAGGCCGGAAGGTAAAGTCGACATGCTCCAATACGTTCTTATCCGAATCCGCATAACTGAACGTAAGATCCTCGGCTCTCAGCCGAAAACCGCCGTCCGCCGCTGCAAGAAGGCGAAGCGCCTTCTCCCGGTCGGCGTCGTTCTCCGTATCAAGCCGGGTGAGCTCCATGATCCTGCCGGCGGAGGTCGCGATCGAGACGGCGCCCGGGGCAAGAGAAGCGAGAGAGGAGAACGTGGAATTCAGCGCGCCGGAGATCTGCAGAAAGAGCGTCATGGTGCCGACGGTGATCGCCCCCTGCCAGAGCCTGTAGGCGCCCCAGCCGTAGCAGGCATAGCCGACAACGATACCGAGCAGCGAAAAAACCATCGTCATCAGAATGCTGAATTTTTCATATCTGAGTTTTACCGTGCGGTATTTTTCGGTAACGGCGCAAAAGCGTTTGATATACTGTGAAACCAGATCAAATGATTTTATGATCTGCACGTTTCGCAGGGATTCCTGCGAAAACGACAGGACCTCGCCGTTTACGTTTCGCACCTCGTTGTTGTACTTTCGGATGCTGCGCACCAGAAAACGCGAAGAAAGCGCAAAAAACGGAGAACTGAGAAGCGCCAGCACCGCCATAACGGCGTCGTAATACAGAACGACGCAAAGCAGCAGAATGAACAGCAGCGATTTCGAGAACACGCTTGGGATAAAATGGATCACGCCGGAGGCGACGGCAGAGACGTCGCCTTCGATGCGGTTGAGCAGCTCGCCGGAGTGGTATACCCCGATCTGTTCCCATCTCGCGCTGATCACGCGACCGTATATCTCGTTTCGCAGTTCGTTGCCGACGCGCGTACTGATCACGGCCGTCACGCGGGAAGACATCGCCTGAAACAGAACCTGCGCCACGGAAAGCGATATAACGGCGACGGCGGAGCGGAACAGTACGGTCCGGTCGCGGTTCATAACGGCGTCCACCAGAAACTTGGAGGAAACGGCGCTGCCGGCAGACATACAGACCGCAACGATCCCGAACAGAATATACAGCAGGATCGTAAGCCTGTACCGCTTAATATAGCCGAAGATCCATTTCCATTCCTTCGCGATCGTTGCGAGCAGCTGTCGGTCAATCTTTTTCATGACTGGGTCTCCGACGTATGAGCCGCGCTCTTTCGTTCGGAACGCCTGCTCCGCTTCGATCGCTTGTCTTCCCCTTCGCCGTAGCCGTAGCTGCCGTAGCCGTAATGACCGTAATGACCGTAGTGACCGTAACCGTAATTTCCGTACCCGTAGCGGCCGTAGCCGTAGTAATGCCCGTAACCGTAGTTATCGCCGTATCCCGTAACGCCGCTCTGCGCGCCGTTGAGCACACAGCCGATCACGTGCACGTTCGCGGTGAGAAGATTGTCAAGTCCCGTCCGGATGCGCGATACGCGCACGGTATCCTGAAGCACCACGTAAACGGCGGCGTCTGTCGCCTGCGCGATGACGGAGGTATCGGAGATCAGCCCGCACGGCGGGGTATCGAGCAGGATATAGTCGTACCGGTCGCGGAACTGGTCGAGCAGCGCCTGCACATTTTCAGCGCGCATACGCTTCCAGTACGATTCCCGCTCGAGGATGTTCAGGACCGTGATGCGGAACGGTTCCAGATATCCGAGCGCATAGTGATCTGTCGTAAGATCGTAGTTGATCGTATCGGGATCTACGTCCAGAATCTCGCACACGCTGGGGTTCCGTACGTCGCCGTCGATCAGCAAAACTTTTTTGCCGAGATCCGCCAGCGAGAGCGCCAGATTCACCGTTACGGTACTTTTGCCCTCGCCAGGCGCCGTACTGGTGACCAGAATCGTTTTTTCGTTCGGCGAGAGCTCGTGAACAAAGGTATTTCTGAGAAGCCGGAGCGATTCCAGAAAGCCTCTGCCGATGCTGGGATTTGTCCTCAGGATCGAACGGTCGATCTCTTTTCGCTTGTACCGCTTGAAAGTAACGTGCGGCAGCACCCCAAGCAGATCCACGCCGACAAGCTCGCTAACCTCTTCGCGGGTCCGCACCGTTTTCCGCGACACACAGTAGATAAGGATCCACGCCAGACCCATAAACGCGCCGATCATCGCGCCGTTCGTGCCGTCTTTGACGAAGGCGTTGGCGTTTGAGGGTGAAGTGGGCACAAACGGGTTTGTGATCATGGTAAAGCGGATGTTGCCCACTACATACCTCGCGGCCTCGGGATACCGCTTGATCGCGCTCTGAAGCACGTCGTAGACCAGCTGCGGATCCGTGCCGCTCGAGTAGATCGTAAACATGTTGGAACCGGAAACGCTGGAGGCCGAAAGCGTGACAGGCAGATAATCGAGGCCCAGCTCCTCACAGATCGCGTCCTGCAGGATATTGCTGTTCAGAATATACGGAAACGTCGTCGAAAGCTGCAGCGCGGTCGCGGCGTCAAAGTAGAAGGAATACGCCGTCATACCTCCGTCGTAACGGGTTTCGCCGGCGGACGTGCTGATCGTAAACGTAGCCGAGGCGCTGTACTGCGGCACGTATTTCCGGAAGCTTGTAATAAAGTTTATACTGAACAAAACAACGGCGAGAACAATGACGAGCCACCAGAACTTTCGCACACCCTTGACAAGGTCGCTGAAATAGATCGGTATAAACTCATTCTTTGTCCGTTTTTTGGTGCTTTTATTCTTTTGTGTCGAATCCGAACCCGTGTTCGCCATTCGATCACCGCCCTTCGTGGAATGATAAACAGCCTGTCTTATTCGTCCGCGTCTTCTGTTCGAGGCAGCGAATAACGGTCCGCGGCGCCGTAGCGGTCTGCTCTGCCGTATCTTGTATATCTGCTGTATTTGCTGTATTTGTCATATTTGCCGTATCTGCCGTAGTGGCCGGCCTTGCCGTATTTGCCGTATTTGCCGTACTTGCCGTATTTGCCGTACTTGCCGTATCTGCCGTAATGGCGGCCGTAATAATACCCGCCCTCGTCGAATCCGTTCTGCCCGACGAGCGAGAATTCGGGATACTCGTCGTTGAGGATGCAGCCGGCAAAGTTGCCGCCGAGGTTGTTTACGGTCAGGATCGCGTCGTTCAGGATCGGCGTCGAGGCGGAATCGGTCCGAACGACCATCAGGGTCTTATCCACCATCTGCATGATGTCCGTCACAGAGGAATCCACCATCATGGGCGCCGTATCGATGATGATATAATCCGCCAGCCCCCTGAGGGAATTGAGCACATCCGCTACGATGCCGGATTCGATCCATTTCTGGTACCCTTTGTGCGGAGACGTGTTGACCGCAAGATACAAAGAGGATTTCTTGTAGCGCTGAAAGCGGTATTCCCGCGGCTTCAGCTCGCCCGAAAGCAAGCTTCCGAGCTCCGATTCAGCCTTGTACTGTACGCCGAAGATCTTATAGAGCGCCGGTTTTTTTGTGTCAAGATCCATGAGGATCACCTTGCTGCCCTTGCTCGCCAGAGAAATGGCGATGTTCGCCGCAACGGTGGATTTCCCCTCATTTTCGGCTACGCTGATCACGGCGTAAACCTTGGCGCCGTTCATACGCTTCAGATATTCCATGCGCGACGTAATCTTATGAAAGCTCTCGGAAAACTTAAGACTGATCGATACGCTCTCGTGGATCAGCAGACTTCGCTTTGTTTTTCTCAGCCGTTCGAGCAGCGAAAGGTGCTTATCCTCATGCGGGATCACGCCGAACAGAGAAGCGTCTATCTTCTCATTGAAAGCCGCTTCGTTTTTCACGGTATCGCGCAGCACAGAGATCGCGATCACGCCGCCCACAGATATGATGATGCTTGCGAACAAAATGACCGCCGCGTTTACGCCGGGCATGGAATTGGAGGGCCGCTGCGCCATCGCGGGCATTTTGATGACGTCGATCACCGCGTTATCGAACACGATATCAGAGATCTCGGGATATACCTCCAGCACAGAACAAAGCTCATTGTACGACACCTCGGGGTTGTCCGAGGTTACGGTGACCTGAAATATATTGGTCCCGCTGATCGCGTTTGCCTGCAGCTTGCCCTGAAAACCGCCCTGATTGAGGTTTTCCGCAGCCCGGGAACGCATGGACGGCTGCACGAACACCTCCGCGAAGACCTTTGCCATTTCGGAAGAAATAGAAAGGTTCGAATACGGGTTCGAATTGCCGAGTCTCGCGGTAACGACGAGCGTAGCGGTACTCGAATACTCAGGCGAATACACCCGCTCCCGCGCGATGTAGATACCCATCAGACCGATCAGCATGCTCATGATCACGATCGG
>CADBOC010000437.1 GCA_902796175.1 Oscillospiraceae bacterium
AAAAGCGGCGGTCGATACCGCCATGCAGGTGGGGCTGCCCGAGGCGCGCATCCCGCTCGCGAACGCCGTGATTCTGGTGGCGACCTCTCCCAAATCGAACAGCGCCTACAACGCGGTGAACAGCGCCATGGCCGACGTGGAGCGCGGCCGCACGCCCCCGCCGCCGCGGCAGCTGCAGAACAGGCACTTCGACGGCGAGGACGCCGCCGTACGCGGGCAGAATTATCTGTACCCGCACGATTACCCGGGCCACTGGGTAAAACAGCAGTATCTGCCGGACGGGCTCGCGGGAACGGTCTATTATGTTCCCGGCGAAAACAAAAACGAACAGGCGGCAAAGGCTTACGCCGAAGCGCTGAAAAAGCGGTGAGCTACGCAATTCTGCCCATAAAATCATGCCCGAACGCCCCATTTTCGTGCTATATGCAGAAAGCTTGAAAAAAGCAAAAAAATGCAAAAAAAAATGATTGACACAAGTCCGTCAAGGTTGTATAATACCACCATAAAAAGTGAAGTTGACCCACGCAACTGCGGAGGGAGGGATATATAGATGAGCCAGGTCAAAGTAAAAGAAAACGAATCTCTTGACAGCGCGCTGCGCCGCTTCAAGCGCCAGACGTCTCGCGACGGCGTGATTCAGGAGGTCCGCAAAAGAGAGCATTACGAAAAGCCCTCTGTCAAAAGAAAGAAAAAATCCGAAGCTGCTCGCAAGCGCAAGTACAAATAAGCTTGCTGCCGGGCTATAAACGGAACCGACCCCAAGACGCGGACCGCTGCTGCCGGTCCGCATTTTTTTTAAGCGAAAGGAGAACAGATCCATGAACATCCGTACCCGCGCGCTGTCAGCGGCGATCGCCCCGTTTGCGGACGCGGCGCTCATTTTAAGCGAGACCAACCGCTTTTATTACACAGGCTTTGCCGCCAGCGACGGCGCGCTGTTGGTAAGCCCCGCGCTCACTGTTTTTTACACCGATTCGCGCTATACCGAGGCCGCCGAAAACAAACTGGGGAAAGAGGCCGTGCGCGATTCCGGGCGGCTCTACGAAGACCTTGCCGCCGTATTTGAGTCGAACGGGATCGAACGCGTCGCGATCGAGGCGGACCGCGTAACGCTTTCGCAGTTCGTAGAGCTGCAGAAAAAGCTGCCGGGCGTAACGCTCGTATCGGACGAAGCGCTGACCAAAGAGATAAACGCCGAACGGGCCGTAAAAGCGCCGGAAGAGGTCGGGGCGATCGTCGAGGCGCAGCGCATCGCGGAACGCGCCCTCGATACCGTTCTGGGGCTCATCCGCCCCGGCATGACGGAAAAAGAGATCGCGCTGAAGCTCGAATACGAAATGCTCTCGAAGGGCGCCGAGGCGCTCTCATTCGAGACGATCTGCGTATCGGGCGCGAATTCCAGCCTGCCCCACGGCGTGCCGGGAAACAAAAAAGTGGAAAACGGCGATTTTATCACCATGGATTTCGGCGCGGTGGTGCGCGGCTACCACAGCGATATGACCCGCACGGTCGCGCTCGGCCGGGCGGACGGAGAGATGCGCCGCGTTTACGCCACGGTGCTTGAGGCGCAGACGGCGGCGCTCGCCGCCATGGCGGACGGCACGACCTGCTTCGACGCGGACAAGGCCGCCCGCGACGTGATCGGGAACGCCGGCTACGGCGCGTATTTCGGCCACGGCACCGGCCACGGCGTGGGCGTTGAGATCCACGAAAAGCCGAACGTATCGCCCCGCGGCGCCGATACGCTGAAGACCGGCAACGTGGTAACGGCGGAGCCCGGTATCTATCTGCCGGGCCGCTTCGGCGTGCGCATCGAGGATATGGCGCTGATCACCGCCTCCGGCTGCGAAAATCTGACAAAAGCGCCGAAAGAATTGATTATCCTGTAAAAAGCTCTTGCCAAACGCGCCGCCGTATAGTATAATAAGAGTGCTTTACCGGAATTTTTTTCGATCAGAAAGGATGGTTCACACATGGTTTCAGCCGGCGATTTCAGAAACGGCGTCACGTTTGAGATGGAGGGACAGGTCTGGTCCATCATCGAATTTCAGCACGTAAAGCCCGGCAAGGGCGCCGCGTTCGTTCGCACCAAGCTTCGCAACGTCATCCAGGGCGGCGTGGTTGAAAAGACCTTCAGCCCCACCGATAAATTCCCCACCGCGTACATCGAGCGCAAAGAGATGGCCTATTCCTACAACGACGGCGATCTGTATTACTTTATGGATCCCGAGACCTACGACATGGTCCCCATCGGCAAAGACGACCTGCCCGACAACTTCAAGTTCGTAAAAGAGGAGATGGTCTGCCGCATCCTTTCTTACAAAGGCAAGGTATTCGGCCTTGAGCCCCCGAACTTTGTGGAGCTTGTCATCACAAAAACGGAGCCCGGCTTCGCCGGCAACACCGCCACCAACACCCTGAAGCCCGCGACCGTCGAGACCGGCGCCGAAGTGCGCGTACCGCTCTTTATCAACGAGGGCGAAACGATTCAGATCGACACCCGCACCGGCGAATATCTCGGCAGAGCCTGACCGGCAGTAAACGCCGCCCCGCCGCGGCAAGGAGGATAAACCATGACGATCACCGAAAAAGTGGCATATCTCAAGGGCCTTGCGGAGGGCATGAAGCTCTCTGCCGATACCGA
>CADBOC010000438.1 GCA_902796175.1 Oscillospiraceae bacterium
AAGGTGCGAAAGCCCAGGGCGTGGCCCTCTTCGGCGGCTGAGAGGATCTCCTCCGGCGTCAGGCGGTAGCGCAGAGCGTTCCGGTTGCTTCTGCGAATGCCGCAGTACAGGCAGTCGTTTTTGCAGCAATTGCCGATCTCGATCAGCCCGCGCGTAAAAACAGCGACGCCGTATACGGCCTTCCGTTTTTCGACGGCGGCTGTCCGCAGTTTTTCGTCCGTTTCCGCGTCCGCGCCGTCGAGCAGGGCGAGAAAGGCCTCCTCCGGGAGCGTTTCCCCGGCGATCAGCCGGTTTGCCGCATTCAGCGCGTCCTTCATCGGCTCAGACGCCGGCGACGGCGGTCTTTACGCTGAGCCCCGGCTGGTTGCCGAGCTTTCCGGCGAGGGCGGAGATCACGTCGGCGGGCGCGTCCAGCGCAACGCTGATCAGATTGATGCCGCGCTCCCTGTAGGGGATGCCCATTCTGCCGATGATGTGCCCGCTGTATTCGTGCAGCAGGGTGTTGAGCGTTTCCACCGCGTCGTCGTTTTCGACGATGATGCTGATGACCGCGACCTTGGTTTCCATAAACAATACCTCTTTTCTTTTTCTGGTAAAAAACAAAATGCGGCGCCTGACTGAAGGTCAGAGCGCCGCCAACGGTATGATCGGTTCGCGATCCGGTTCTGTTTGCCGCGCCTTTCCGTCAGTTTTCACTTTCTGTCAGGCAATAAGGCTATTATACCACGGGCGGACCGTTTTTTCAACCGTTAATATAAGGTCATATATATAAGTTTTTGCATAAAAAAGACGGCTTGCGGCCGTCTGATTTTCAGAAATTATTCTGCGCTGTCTGCGGGAGCGTCCGCTTTTGCTTCTTCGGTGACGGTCTCGGCGATGAAATCCTGTTCGCAGGAGCAGGATACGTAGTTCTCTTCGTCGGAATCTTCCTCTTTTTTAGCAAGCAGCTTTTTGCAGACAACATACAGCCCGGCGATCGCGGCGGCAATGGCAGCGATGATGGCGATGATCCTGAATACTTTTGCCATAATAATAGCACCATCCTTTCGATTTTACGGATAAACGGTTGAACACGGTCCGTTTATCCGTGCGGAATACTGCAGCGAACCGTTTGCGGGGTCGCAGGCGATCGCTTATCAGGCGTTCGAAGCGTTGAGCCTGATCGCAAGCGCCGATTTTTTACGCGCGGCGTTGTTTTTGTGGATCAGACCCTTGGCGACGGCCTTATCGATCTTGATCATAGCCGCTTTTACGAGCGCTTCTTTGTCGGCGGCGTTGCTCTCAATGGCAGCGTTCGCCTTTTTGATCGCGGTCTTCAAAGCGGAGTTCGCGCTTCTGTTGCGGGCGGCCTTCGTCTTGTTGACCAGCACGCGTTTTTTCGCGGACTTGATATTGGGCATCTGCGGTACACCTCCTTCTTTTCATACGTTGGTAATGATACCACGAACGCGCTTTAATTGCAACAGTTTTTTTTGATTTTTCGGCCTTTCACGCATAAAAAATCGTTTTTTTCAAACACTGAAAGCAAACACGGACAAAGGAGAGACAGCCGGGCTCGCCCGGCCGCAGCGGCAATGAGACAGATCAGAACGGATCTCGCGCTTGAAAAACACGAGCGCGTACGGCCGGATACCCCGGGCGTGGAATCGCGCGTCTGGCAGACGGGCGGGGGCAGGGTGACGCGCATCCGGGTAAAGACCCGCGAGGCGGCGAAGGCGATCGGAAAACCGCAGGGCGTATATTACACGGTGGAAACGGAGGGCTTTCCGGACGCCGCCGCGCTTTCGGACGGCAGAAGCCGTACGATCGTAAGGATCCTTGACCGCCTGCTGCCGCCCGAGGGGCCGGTGCTTGTGGCGGGGCTGGGGAATCCGAATATCACGCCGGACGCGCTGGGGCCGCTGTGCGTCGGGCAGATCTTCGCCACGCGCCACATCGGCAGAGAAACGCTCAGGGCGCTCTCGCTTCCGCCGCTCAGGGAGGTGTCGGCAGCGGCGCCGGGCGTTACGGGCCAGACGGGCGTTGAGACGGCGGAGATCGTCGACGCGCTGTGCCGGAAGGTGCGCCCCGCCGCCGTCGTGGCGGTGGACGCGCTCGCCGCGGGCAGCGTGAAGCGGCTCTCGAAAACCGTTCAGATCACGGACGCCGGCATAGAGCCGGGCGCCGGGGTCGGCAACGCCAGAACGGCGCTCAACCGCGATACGCTCGGCGTGCCGGTGATCGCGGTCGGCGTGCCGACCGTGGTCGACGCGCTGAGCCTTTCGCGCGATCTGTGGCGGGGCGGCGAGCCCAACGAAGAGAACGCGGCGCTTTCCGGCATGGTCGTGGCCCCGCGCGACACGGATACGGTGATCCGTTCCGCGGCGAGGCTGCTGGCGCTTTCGATCAATCTGGCGCTGCAGAAAACGCTGACGCCGGAGCTGATCCTCTCTCTGATGTGATAACCGGCCCCCCTTTCGCATATGCTGAAGGGAAAGGGGGATGAGACGGGATGAAAAACGGCGTTAACGGCGCCGGCGGCAGGATCAGTCTGGCCGCCGCCGCGCTTGCCGTGCTGGCGACGGCTGTTCTTGTGGCGACGGGGCGGGTGCAGCGCGCGGCGGCGGACCTCGCGGGCAGACTTGTCTCCGGTTCCGCCGCCGCGCTGATGCAGCCCGAAACCGCCGGCGGCGCGGACGAAACCTCCGCCCGGGTTCCTTCGGCGGCGGAACCGGACCGGCCCGAGGCGTTCCGCGTGCCTGCGGACGTGGAACAAATGGAGGCGGATTACCTGGCGCGTATCCCGGAGCTGAGCCGGGCCGGAACGGTGACGGAGCGGTTTTTCAGAGACGACGGCGCGACGGATACGGTGCGCGGGCTCTTTGTCAAAAACGCGACCGCGTCGCTGCGGCCGGATCTCGGCGCGCTGCTCGACGGGGGCTTCTCTCTGCCGCGGGCGGCGGCGGGGGAGCCGACGGTGCTGGTCTTTCATACGCACACGACGGAAAGCTATCTGCCGGGGTATGACGGCTTTACCTACAAAGGCGTGCCGGTGAATACGGAGGACCCGAAGAAAAACGTGGTGCGCGTGGGCGACGCGCTCTGCGCGGCGCTGGAACGGCGGGGCGTCGGTACGGTGCACGATACGAAGATCTACGACGGGGCCTATGAGGGCGCGTACGCCCGCAGCCGCGTTTCGGTGCTAGAGACGCTCGAGAAGTACCCTTCCGTCCGCGTCGTGCTGGACGTTCACCGCGATTCGATCGCGAACGGCGGCGGCGAAGACCTGAAGCCGACGGCGGAGATCGGCGGCAGAAAGTGCGCGCAGGTCATGATCATAACGGGGGCCGAAGACGGCGGCGTGACCGATTTTCCGGGCTGGAGAGACAACCTCCGCTTCGCGCTGAAGCTGCAGCAGAAGGCGGAATTCCTTTACCCGGGGCTCATGCGTCCGATCTTTTTCTGCCCCAGAAAATACAATATGGATACATCCCCCTGCGGCCTGCTGCTGGAATTCGGCACCGAGGTCAATACGCTGGCGGAAGCCCTTTGCGCGGGGGATATGATCGGGACCGCGCTGGCGGAGGTGATAGCGGATGCGCAAAACAACGGAGACTGAACGCGGAGCAAAACGGAGCGTCCCCGGCGGGGGCGGCGGAGCTGCTCTCTTCCATATCTCGCTGCTGTGCGCGTTTTTTCTTGCCTGCGGCGCGTACGAAGCGCGCGCGGGCAGTGAACGCTTGTGGCACGGCGAAGAGCCCCGGCGCGTGACCCTCGGGGACGTCGGCGCGTGGATCGAAGAGAAATGGGACTTGCTTTTTTATGAGCGGGATGGTAGAATGGAAACGAAATCAAAATCACCGTAACAAGGAGGAGATCTGCTATGCTGCCTGTAGGGCTTCAGCTCTATTCCGTAAGAGAGGAAATGGAGCGCGATTTTGAGGGGACGCTCAAAAAAGTGTCCGAAATGGGCTACCGGGGCGTTGAGTTCGCCGGTCTGTTCGGCAAGAGCGCCGGCGAGATCAGAAAGCTGCTCGAAACGTATTCTCTCACCCCCGTTTCGGCGCACGTGCCGCTCGCGGAGATGCTCGCCGATATGGACGGGGTGATCCGTACCTACAAAGAGATCGGCTGCAAATACATCGCCATCCCCTATGTGGACGAGGCGTACCGGCCCGGCACGCCCGATTACCCCGAAACGCTGAAAAAGATCGCGGCGCTCGGGAAACAGTGCGCCGAAAACGGGCTTGTGCTGCTCTATCACAACCATGATTTTGAATTCGTGAAGATCGACGGCCGCTACGGCCTCGACGTGATGTATGAGACCGTGCCTGCCGAATACCTGCAGACCGAGCTCGACACCTGCTGGGTGAACGTGGGCGGCGCCGATCCTGTCGCCTACATCGAGAAATACAGCGGCAGAACGCCCGTCGTGCATCTGAAGGACTTTGTGATGAAGGGCCGCGATAAGCCCAAAAAGCTCTACGAGCTCATCGGCGTAGAGGACGGCGCCGAGACAGCCGGCGAAGAGGATTTCAGCTTCAAGCCCGTCGGCTACGGCGTGCAGGATATGCCCGCCATCATTGCCGCGAGCGAGCGTTCGGGCGCCGAGTGGCTGATCGTGGAGCAGGACAGGCCCGACGCCGGCAATACGGAGCTCTCCGCCGCGAAAATGAGCATCGAGTACCTTAAAACATTATAATAGAAGGGGACGTTTCTATGAAAAAGAGCAAAGCTTTTGCCTGCATCCTGCTTTCCTGCCTGCTTCTGGCGTCGCTCTTCGCGTCGGCAGCCGCGGTTCCCACCCCCGCCGAGGCCGCAAAGCTGCGCTTTGACGAAAACGGCCGCTTCCGCGTGATGATCCTGGCGGATATCCAGGACGGCAAGTCCGTTTCGCCGATCACGAAGGCCTTTATCCGCGCGACCGCGGAGCAGACGCGGCCCGATCTCATCGTGCTCACCGGCGACAACATCTACGGCAGCGCCACCAAAAACCCCGCCGGCGGCGAAAAGGGGCTTCGCAGCGTGATGGACATGCTGCAGGATATGTACGACGAAGGATTCGGCGCGCCGGTCGCGGCTACCTTCGGCAACCATGACGACCAATCCAACAACTACGCGAAGGAAGACCAGATGAAGGTCATCTGCGAATACCCCTGCAGCATCTCGATCGACGAGGATCTGTGGGTGGACGGCGAGCACTACACCGAGGCGCTCGAGCACTGCGGTACCTTCAACGTGCCGGTGCTTGCCTCCGACAGCGACGAAGTAAAGTTCAACTTCTGGGTGATGGATTCCGGCGCCTACGCGGAGGACGGCAACAAGGGCTACGACCACGTGCGCGAAAAGCAGCTGAACTGGCTGACGAAGACCGCCGAAAAGCTCGGGGACGTCAACTCCATCGCCTTCCAGCACATCATCATGCCGGAGATCTATAACTCCTACGAAAAGACGGAGTTCAGCCCCGGCGCCGGCGTGTACAACTACCACGGCACGTATTATAAGCTCCCCGATACGGCGAAGCCCGGCAGCGTGATGGGCGAGGCCTCCGCCTGCTCGGAGGATAACGGCGGCGAGTACGACGCGCTGAAGAGCATCGGCGGCGTGATCGCCTGCGTCTCGGGCCACGACCACGTGAACAGCTTTATCATACCGAACGCGGACCCCGATTTTTCGATGGACTGGATCAACTGCCCCACCTGCGGCGTCGCTTCCTACGGGCAGACCGCGACCCGCGGCATCCGCATTATCGATCTGAACGAGGCCGACACCTCTGCCTATGAGACGCAGTTCTTTACCTATAACGACGTGATGGGCGGCGACGCGGGCTTTATGCTGCGCTACCGCTTCGTATCCTTCTTTACGCAGCTTGAATACCGCTTCATCAATCTCTGGATGCAGCTGACCAACCTGCTCGGCATCTCGAACCTCGTCGCCTGACGGCAGATAACGTCTGAAAACCCCGCCGGGGCTCCTCTGAACGGAGCCGTTCCGGCGGGGCTCTTTTTTCGCTGAAAAAGCGTCATTCCCCGGTCTGCCGCGCGAGGAACTGCGCCGCGACCTGCAGCAGCTTTCCCTCCGCGGCGGTGGGGTAGGCGTTTTCTTTGCCGAAGAGGGATCCCACGCACCCGGTCACGTCTCCGTTTCCGACGATGGGGAACGCCATCGAGGCCGCTTCGTCGCGTCCCTCCAACGGCTGAACGGCCGCCGTATTGCCGGCCGCGGCTAGAAAACCGGCGCGGTTCTCCATCAGCTTTTCAAGGGCGGGGGAGACCCGCTTATCCATATATTCTCTTTTCCCGGCGCCGCTGTACGCCACTACGCGGTCGCGGTCCGTGATAAAGACCGGCACGCCGAGCGCCTTGTGCAGAACCTCGGCGTACTGCGCCGTGAATTCGGCAAGATCGCCCATCGGCGAGTATTTTTTGAAGATCACTTCCCCCTCGGCGTCCGTATAGATCTCGAGCGGGTCGCCCTCTCTTATGCGCATCGTCCGGCGGATCTCTTTGGGGATCACCACGCGGCCGAGATCGTCGATCCTGCGCACGATACCGGTAGCTTTCATTGTTCCGACTCCTTCTGTTTCACATTCGTTTACCGTAAGTATGCGCGTACGAACGGAAAATATCCCTCTGCGAAGGCGTCTGTTTGATAAAAAATGAAACAAAAAGCAATTTTTGCGGAAAATAGGCGCGAAATTTTTCATTTTCCTCTTGTACTTTTTTTTCAAATCCTTTATAATCATCTATTGTGTGGTGTCGCAACCACTGACGGTCCTTTACAGCTTATACAAAACAAAGAAAGGAGGAACCCTTCGCGGCGCGGCGTTCGGCGCTATGCGGAGGGATCCAGGGAATCGGCTATGGCAACCAATATGACCAACGAATCCGAAAACACCTATCGCGCAGACCGGAAAGAACGGCTTGCAAAAAACGCCAAAAAGAAGAAGGTCGGCGCGTCTCACGCTGAGGCCGTCGTCAGCGCGATCCTGGCGTGCGTCGGCGTAGTGGTGGCGCTCGCCGCCCTTGTCGGCGTGCTGTGGGCCTACGGCGTTCCGCAGAACGTGCTCACCGCGGAAAAGGTCAGGAACAAAAAGGTCTCGATGGCGGAGTATGGCTATTATTACATGAACGTCTTCCAGAGCAACGCGAACCAGTCTTACCAGTATATGCAGCAGCTCGGCATTTCGCTCGGCTTTGATTATACGAAGAGCCCCAACGAGCAGACCACGACCGACAGCGACGGCAATACCATCACCTATGCCGAGAAGTTCAAACAGGATACCAGAAAACAGATCGAGCAGAACTTCTATTATCTCGACAAGGCGAAGGCCGCCGGCATCACGCTTTCGGATGAGAGCCTGAAAGAGATCGAAGACACCATCGCGGAATACGCGGAAAACGCGAGCAGCCAGGGGATCTCCACGAACCGCTACATCACCGCGATGTTCGGCAACGGCATCACGCTGAAAAAATTCCGCAGTCTGCTTGAGGAGCAGTATCTGGTGCAGCAGTATCTTGATTCCGAGAACGCACGTATCTCAGACAGCATCACGGACGCCGAGATCGACGCGGAGTACGAAAAATCCCCGCAGGATTATCAGCAGGTCGACGTCCGTCTCTTTGCACTTGACATAGAAGACAGCGCCGAAGAAGCCGCCCCGGAAGAGACCTCCGCGCCCGCCGAAGAGACCGCCTCCGAAGAGGCATCCTCCGAAGAGACCGCCTCTGAAGAGACCGCCTCCGAAGAGGCCTCCTCCGAAGAGACCGCCTCCGAAGAGACGACCGAAGCCGGAACGGATGAAGGCGCGGCGGCCAAAGAGCCTTCCCCGCAGGAGGTGCTGATCCGTGAGATGTATGAAAAGATCACGGACGAGCAGAGCTTTATCGAGCTTGCCAGAGAGTACGCCGCGGAGGAAGACAAGGCCA
>CADBOC010000439.1 GCA_902796175.1 Oscillospiraceae bacterium
ATCGGCGGCGGCCCCGCCGGGCTTTCCGCCGCCTACTATCTGGCCGAGATGGGCTACGCGCCCACGGTGTTCGAAAAGAACCCGACCCCCGGCGGCATGCTGACCTACGGCATACCGAGCTACAAGCTTGAAAAGGACGTGATCGAGGCCGAGATCGACGTGCTGAAAAAGCTCGGCGTTGAGATCCGCTGCGGCGTGAACGTGGGCGAGGACGTGACCATCCCCGAGCTGCGCGAGCAGGGCTACAAGGCCTTTTACATCGCCATCGGCTGCCAGGGCGGCAGACGCCCGAACGTGCCGAACGACGCGGCCGAGGGCACGGATATCGCCGTTTCGTATCTGCGCAAGAGCTATGAAAACCGCGAGCCCTTCAACGGGGACGTGGTGGTCGTAGGCGGCGGCAACGTGGCCGTGGACTGCGCCAGAAACGCGCACCGGCTGGGCGCAGCAAACGTGACGATGGTATCGCTCGAGAGCCGCGAAGAGATGCCCGCCTCCAAAGAGGAGATCGCCGAGACCCTTGACGAGGATATCGCGATCCTCAACGGCTGGGGCCCCAAAGAGGTGAAAACGGACGAAACGGGCCGCGTGACGGCCATCGTGTTCAAGCGCTGCGTTTCCGTCTTTGACAAAAACGGCAGATTCGCCCCCGCGTACGACGAGAACGAGACGAAGGAGGTAAAGGCCGAAAAGATCGTATTCGCCATCGGTCAGACCATCGAGTGGGGCAAGCTCCTCGACGGTACGAAGGTCGAATTCTGGCACGGCAACTACCCCGTCGCCGACAAATTCACCTACCAGACCGCTGAAGAGGATATCTTTGTGGGCGGCGACGTATACACCGGCCCCAAATTCGTGATCGACGCCATCGCCGCCGGGCATGAGGCCGCCGAAAGCCTGCACCGCTTCGTCCGCCCGAAGGCCCACATGACCATCGGCAGAAACAGACGCGCCTATACGCCCCTCAACACAGACGATATCTCGCTGCCCGATTACGACCGCGCCGGCCGCCAGGAGGCCGCCATGGACGACAGCGAAGACCACCGCATGAGCTACCGCGACCTGCACGGCACGCTGACCGAAGCCGAGGTACAGACCGAAACGGCCCGCTGCCTCTCCTGCGGCGCTTCCTACGTCGATCCCAACAAGTGCATCGGCTGCGGCCTGTGCACCACCAAGTGCCAGTTCGACGCGATCCACTTGGTGCGCGACCACCCCGAATGCTCCGACATGCGCGTGGCGGAAGACAAGGTGACGGGCCTCTTGCGCTATGAGCTGGGCCGCGTGGGCCGCATCGTGATGAACGCCGGCTCGGAAGAGGCGAAGATCATGCGCGAGAAACGCAGAGAGTGGAAAAAGCAGCAGAAGGATAACGGCTGATGCACGAGCTTGGCATTGTGATGAACGTGCTCGAACAGGTGGACGCCCTCGCCGCCGAGTACGAAGCCGAAAAGGTGATGAAGGTGACGATGGAGGTGGGCGAGGTAAGCTCGATCGTACCCGACCTCTTCACCGACGCCTTCGACTGGGCGAAAAAAAAGACGAAATACCTGCAGGAGGCCGAGCTTGAGATGATCATCATCGAGGGCAGGACCTACTGCAGAGGCTGCGGCGCAACCTATAAGACCACCGAGCACGGCAAAATATGCCCCCACTGCGGCAGCAGGGATACCTACCTGCTGACCGGCGACCAGGTGATCATCAAGGACATAGCGGCGGTATTCGACGAATAAAAAGGCAGGGATCTCCGTTGGAAGGAGGTCCCTGTTTTTAAAGTTATGAAAGACGAAAGATGTAAGGAGTGAGAAGTGAGAAATGAGAAGTGAGAAATGAAGGAACTTCGCTTCGCCCGTACCCATTTTATATAATCAAAACGCGAAGCGTTTTCCGACATTTCTCATTTCTCATTTCTCATTTCTCATTTCTCTAACTTCTGACTCGCGCATTCAGCGCGACAACTCCGAATTTGTCGATGTGTTCCATGAGGCAGAAAGCTGCCGTCCCGGTAGCGCGGCTGCCCTCAGCCGCCCCGGCGAAGCCGGTGGATACGG